>JBCCXG010000032.1:0-17907 GCA_039191945.1 Bacteroidota bacterium | reverse complement strand
TTCCCTTTGCCAAGAGGTGCCGAAAATGGTAGGGCTGTAAAAAATGAGATGGAGAAGCTGGCGGGTATCAATGGTGCATCACTAGCTAGCAGCGGTCACAGGAGTAGAAGCAGCGTTAGTTCAAACGGAGTTCGAATGATATCTGCGGATGAAGATTATTTGGAGGTTTATAGGCTTGATTTGCTCGCCGGACGCAATTATCAGGTTTCGGATAGTTCCCGGGAGGCTCTGGTCAATGAAGCGCAGATTCGCAAGATGGGAATTGTTGATCCTCACGAAGCACTCGGGGAGAAAGTTGATACCGATAAGGTCATCATCGGGGTGGTTCGTGATTTCTACGTTGGGAGCTTGTATCATGATATTCAACCGACAGCTATCATTCCAAACAAAGTCAATTTTATCAACCTAAGTATTCGGCTCTCTGGTAATGACATTGGTCCTACTTTGGATCGGTTAGAGCGAGCTTGGCAGACTTTCTACCCCAATGAACCCTTCGAATACTACTTCCTCGACCAGTCTATTGCCGCTTACTACGGACAGGAACAGCGCGTTTCCAAGATCATGTTCATCTTCACCCTGGTAGCGCTGGTGATCGGCGCCATAGGCTTGTACGGCCTGGTCACGTTCGTCATGCATCGACGGCTTAGGGAGATCGGTGTTCGTAAGGTGCTTGGAGCGACCTTTATGCAAATTGTCCAAACGGTCTCGCGAGAGTTCCTTTTGCTGCTTGGGCTGGCCTTCTTGGTGTCGGCACCCCTGGGCTGGTACCTCTCGGAGATCTGGTTGTCGGATTATATCAATCGTATTGAACTCAGTCCTTTGATTTTTGTCTTAGCGGTGATCAGTTCGCTGGCCATCGCTTTGTTGGCAGTCATACAAAAGTCGTTTGCTGCGGCGCGTGTCAATCCCGTGGAGATTTTGCGCCGGGAATAGCTGATGGCTTCCGAGCAAGGGCACCCAATTGGGTGATTAATCTAGTTTTCAGTGGCTTGTCATTTACTTACGGACCAAGGCGGGAAATCCACGATCAAAGCCCTCTGACGTTTGAGCGAATGGATACATCACTGTGCAGCTGTCTCTCCTTTCAGTGTTCGCAAAGTTTACATTACTAACGTACAACAGTTTATTTTACTAATGTTTAAGTCTGTATTTTACTAACGTATAGATTTCCAGTGGTACTAAAATCGGTAAGAAGAGATCAGTCACTCGCCTTTGTGACTGGCTGCTTTGAAACTGCCTAATCGATGAACGTTCACGTTCGTGTCGATCCCTGAATAGCGTTGACCGCTTTGAGTTAAACATCTATTAGAATCTTCATATTTCTTCAACTCAAAACCATTGGGCAAATAGGATTCCGAAGGTCCTTCGTTGGGTAAAGCTTATTGGGGCTCGAAGCCCCTTTAAGCTTTTCAAGACCTTCGGTATAAATGATCACCCTTGGCCTTCGTTGGGTATTCGAAGATAACCATTCCTCATACTTGGCTGGCGGCATCCGCCTGAAGAGATGATTATGGCTTCTCTTGGTGTTGTAATTGTCTACTGCTCGATCTAGAGATTTACACAGAGAGCTGAAGCTTTTGATGTTCCAATACCTCAGATACTCACCCTTAATGGTACCATGTATCCGCTCTCCGTATGCATTCTCTTGAGCAATGTCACACATGCTAATCCTAGTGATCTTCCTCCCTAGAAGGAACTCTATATAGCGTTTGCTGGTAAATTGTGAGCCACGATCGGAATGGTGTATGAGCTGCCTTAAGTCCACAGATTCCCTTAATGAAAATGCCTTTTCCAGCGCCTTTAAGTTCGCATCAACTCTCAGACTGCTGCTGGCAGCATGGCCCACAATACGACGACTATACACATCGATGATGAAGGTCAAGTAGTAATGCTCCCCATCTAGCCAGTAATAGGTTATGTCTGTTTGCCAGACTTGGTTAACATCCCACACCAACATCCCTTCGATTAGGTTAAAATAGGTACTGTGACGATCTGGATAGGTAGTTCGGTGACCTGACCGCTTCCTCTGTACCCGGTAACCAAGCTCCTGAAACACCTCTATGAATCGATCTCTACCAATCCAATCTGGAGATAGCATACCATACATCTTCTCTAATCCGCAGCCCCCATGCTCTCGCCTTATGGCGTCAACCTCCTTTCGCAAGGAAGATAGTCTCTCTAGAAATAGCTCTTGCCTGGCTAAATACTGATGAACGGACTGCTTACTAACCCCCACAGTCGAATACAACGCATTCATACTGAATAGGTACTCATGACACTTTGATCTCATTCTTTCGAGCGTGGGGTAGCGAAGTTTTTTTCAATATCGATGTCATAGGTCTCCTTGGCCATCGACAGCAGCTCCATATAGTAGTCAAGCTTTATTTGCTTCTGGCCCAGCAACCGCTCTAACTCCGCAATCTTCTTCTCTAATCGCTTGACCTTATCGCTACTGCTGTCTGACTGCTCCACGATCTTGACCCCTTTCTTATTTACACTCGAATATTTGTAAATCCAATTGTAAACACTCGCATTACCTATTCCAAAAAGACGACAAATCTGCTTGACCGTCAATTCCCCAGATTCATATTCGTTGACCCTCGCTCGCTTGAACTCTTCCGAGTAATAAAGCCGCTTTCCTAGTTTCTTTACATTTTTCACCTAAAATCAAATTGGAAAACGGTCAACCTATTTCAGGGACGGACACCATGTCGAAGTTTCTGGTTCCGAGTTCCGACGAACGAGGGAGAATTGTAGGTCAGGGATCGCAGGGACATTTTGAGTTGAAGAGTTTTGAATTTTGAGTAATGCAGCGAGGGCTGCCGATAGCGCAAACTATCACTTCAAATAGGTAAGAGGGTTGGTGGGTAAGGCTTGCTTCGATGAGCCCCCAACTCACACTCCACACTCTATACTCACACTCACACTCCACACTTCCTCACCTCATCGGATCAATATGGGATTTGGTGTTTTTGGCGATCGAAGTGAGAAATTCGGGCCAGGGATCGCAGGGGCAGCCGCGGGGGCTTGAGTTTGAGAATTTTGAATTTAGAGTTGTGTTGCGTGAGATGAGAGAACTCCAAACTCTGAATTCAGAACCTGCGGGCGGGGTAGCGCGGAGCAGGCTATAACGGAGAGCCCGGTCCTGACACGGCATTGAGACGATCTGCGACTATAAGCCGATCGGAATTGACGTCGTCAGGAGGCCCCCAACTCACACTCAAACTCACACCCACACTCACACCCATACTCACCCTCCCCTACGCCATCGGATCGAAACGCAACTTCGGGTTCCTGAGGGCTTTCATGGCGAGGCCCAGACCATCAATGGTCAGGGGAAACATTCGGTTGCCGGAGAACTGCTGCAGCATGCGAATCGACTCTGTGTATTGCCAGTAGGAGAGGTGGGTGGGATTGAGCCAGACCATGCTTTTGAAATGGTCACGTAGTCGTTCGAGCCACACGAAGCCCGCCTCGTTATTGTGGTGCTCGACGCTGCCACCAGCATAGGTCAACTCGGAGGGTGCCATGGATGCATCACCCACGAAGATCACTTTGTAGTCCTGATTGAAGGTGTGGAGTACGTCCAAGGTCGGGGTCTTGGCATCCCATCGACGGCGGTTGTCCTTCCATACGCCCTCGTACACACAATTGTGAAAGTAGAAGTACTCCAGGTGCTTGAACTCGTGCTTGGCCGCAGAGAACAACTGCTCGCAGGCCTCAATATGCCCATCCATGGAGCCACCAATATCGAAGAAGAGCAGCACCTTCACGTTGTTTTTGCGACTGGGCTGCAGCGCGATGTCGAGGTAGCCGGCATTTTCAGAGGTGCGCTTGATGGTATCATCGAGGTCCAGCTCGGTTGGGAGCCCCTCTCGGGTCAGGGAACGCAATCGCTTGAGTGCCATCTTCATGGTACGGGTGTTCAGCTCCTGGTTGCCAGACAGGTTTTTGAACTCGCGCTTGTCCCATACTTTGGTGGCGCGATTGGCGCCTGAGCCTTCTTGTCCGACCCGGATTCCTGCTTCGTTGTAGCCATAGGCCCCAAACGGTGAAGTGCCTCCGGTGCCGATCCACTTGTTGCCGCCAGCATGACGCTTTTCCTGTTCTTTGAGAAGTTCTTTCATGCGTTCGATCAACTTGTCGAGCCCGCCGAGCGCTTCGATTTTGGCCTTTTCTTCGTCGGAGAGATTGTTGATTTTAGGGTTGTTGAGCCAGTCCTCCGGAATCTGAGCTTCAAAGTCTTCCGGCCCAGTGTCGACGCCGTGGAAGAAACTCCCGAACAACCGGTCGAACAAGTCGTAGTGGTGCTCATTTTTGATCCAAGTGGCTTTGGTAAGGTGGTAGAAATCATCGACGCTATTTTCTACCACTTGTCGATCGAGTGCTTCTAAAAGATGAAAGAGGTCGGCAATACTGACGGGTATGCCCCCTCGCTTGACGTAAAAAAAGAAGCTTAAAAACATAGGCGGTTTATTGGGTGAGTCCGACCATGGTCAGTGCTCTTTTGATTTCCTTAATAACTCCAAAACACCTTCCTTCTGGAGGATGTTCCAACCGAGACTGTCACGGCAAACGCCCGCTGTCAGATGGTGACTGTATCTGGCGGTATCCCCATCCAGCTCTGTCTCGAAACACCGAAACTGGATCTGGGGATCCTCTTTGATGTCTTCGGCGACCTCCAGGATGTGTGACGAGATGACGAACAAGCTGTCGCGAAAGTCTCCAAATGCGGATATGATCTCATGGGAGGCGCGTCGAGCATCTCTCACATTCGTACCCCGAAAGATCTCGTCAAAGATAACTAGAAGTCGTGCGCCCTCCTGTAGTTGCTTACCGACCTGCTTGACCCTCGTCACCTCATGATAAAAATGGCTGAGGCCCAAAGCCAAATTATCAGAAAGATTGATGGTGGTGTAAAGGCCATCGAATAGCGTCAGGCGCATGGACTTTGCGGGGACTGGCAGTCCCAGGTGGGCAAAATAGACCGCGATACCAGTGGCCTTTAGGAAGGTCGATTTGCCAGACATATTGGCCCCAGTAAGGAAGCAAACATTTTCACTGTCCAACAAGAAGTCATTGGCTACGGGCTTGTCAAGGAGAGGATGGAAGAGTCCTTTGATGTCGAGTTGTGGGAGGGTGCCACTCAGGTACTTCGGGCGATGAAATCCCAGTAGGGTAGCGGTCTGGGCTACCGCCTGGAGTGCTTCGTATCGGTAAAACTGGTGCAACAAATGCCGTATCGCATCGGCTGCCTTGTTCCTCAGTAGCTCGTCCTGTTGCTCGATGCTGGCGGAGAGCGGCCTTCGTTCAAATCGGCTCAGGAACGTTCGAATGTCCGTACCATTGATGGTGCCCAACGCGCTGATCAGCTCGCTGGCCATCGCCGGTGGAGGCTCCAGCTTGAGCAGGAGCTCATAACTTGAGGACAGGTCGCGAAGCCACTCGTAGGTCTCTGTGATCCCTTTTTCCTTGATGTAATAATCATTGGAGGCTTTGTGCCAATTCTTCAAACTGGCCAGTAGCGAGGTGGCGGTGCTTCCATGTCCCACAGCAACTCCCGAATCGAGGTAGTAGCTGATGAAGTCCATCCGTTTTCGGTGGACAGCAAGTGGGCCTTTGTTTTCCTGAAAGAACGCAATAGCGGCACTTCGCTCCTCCAGTGCTTGGCGATCACACAAGGGTGCCAGCAGCAGTTGCATGAGGCAGCGGCTGCCTTCTTTTGTCTCTGGCTCCTCGAATAAACTGAAGAGTCCTTGACTCAGGTCAGAAGATGCAATGCCTAGGTCGAAGAGGGTCTGTTGATCGGCAGTGAAGCGTTGATCCCTCGGCCTTGTGCCGGTACTCGTTTGCTCCGGAGGCAAGTAGTGAAGGTTGATCAGGTCCTGGCGATGCTTAATGGGGTAACTCGTCCCGCCTTGAAGTAAATACGTGGCATCAGCCACCTCAAGCAGCGTATCAAAGTCATGATCGGTTGCAATAATGCCTTTTTCGCCGCCGTATTGCCGAAAGAGCGCTTTGATCTCGTTTCGGATGAGGGGCTCTACATTGCTGAAGGGCTCATCGAGGAGAAGAAAGGGTGCCGGCAGATGCAGCACGAGAAGCACTTCGCAGTACCGCCTGATACCAAAGGATAAGTCTCGAACCTTCGTATTCCGGTGCTCTTCGGCTCTTGGGTGGGACCAAAATTGGTCGCGGATCTCTTGGCTGTGGATCATTGCCGCCACGAGGGTCTTCAGCCGATAGTTTCCCGGCAGGAGGCCGGCTTGAGGTAGATAGGCTATTTGCTTCTGTAGGAAAGGCTTCTCCAGAAGACGATGGTCCATCGTCACCTGCTTACATTCCGCTTCCTCCGAGCCGAAGATGATCTTCAGTAAGGTGGATTTCCCTGATCCATTCCGTCCTAGTAGGCCTACTACTTGTCCCGTCCCGCAACTCATGTCGACCTGCGAAATGAGCTGTCGCTGCCCATAGCGCTTGGAAACACCCGTGATATGCAGATGATGAGGTGTCGCTTGCGGCTTTACCATAATCGAGTGAGAAGAAAAAGCAGTGCCAAGCTCAGGTTGATGCCGAATAGCCCGGCGATTATTTGGGCCTTGCTGAATCCCAAATTTTGGTAGAAGTAATAGGGGTCAGGTTTTCTACGTCCATGAAAATACACGGATAGCACTCCCCCGGCTGTTGCGTAGGACAGCAGGAAACCCATGACGGGTCCCGCACCAGATGCCATAGATAAAACTGCCAATCCTACGGAGATGGGTAAGTTGAGCTGGGCCACTTCCCAGTAGTACAGAAAAAAGGCCTTCATTCTCAAGGCAACTGAATTTCGGCTAGTTCAAAAAGTTGCTACCGAACCGGGTCACGAACTCCACGTCTTGCTCGTTTTTGAGCAGGGCGCCTCGGTACGGAAAGTCCTCTTCGGAAATACGCGTATTCTCCAGGTCCTCATCTGTGGCCTTCACCGCCATCAAAAGCCTTATCCAATCGATCAACTCGCTGGTAGACGGTTTCTTTTTGAGTTGATTGAGCTGCCTGACCTCATAAAATCTGGTCAGGGCCCGATCGATCAGGGTGTCTCGTACTTCGGGGAAGTGTACCCTGACGATCTGGTTCATGGTCGCGGGGTCGGGAAAGCGAATGTAGTGGAAGAAGCAACGCCTGAGAAACGCATCCGGAAGCTCCTTTTCATTGTTGGAGGTGATGATCACAATCGGCCGTTGCTTTGCTTTGATCGTTTCCTGAGTTTCGTACACGTAAAACTCCATCCGGTCGAGTTCGAGTAGCAGATCATTGGGGAACTCGATGTCCGCCTTGTCGATCTCGTCAATCAGAAGCACGGATTGCTCCTCGCTGGTGAATGCCTCCCAGAGTTTTCCCTTTTTGATGTACTTCGAGATATCAGAGACATCTTGCTCCCCAAACTGACTGTCCCGCAGGCGGGATACAGCGTCGTATTCATAAAGTCCCTGCTGTGCGGTCGTAGTGGATTTGATGTGCCAGGTGAAAAGCTCTTTTCCCATGGCCTTTGCAATTTCGTAGGCCAAGAGGGTTTTGCCGGTACCCGGCTCCCCTTTGAGGATTAACGGCTTTTGTAGTGTAGCGGCAGCTTCCACGGCTATGCTGAGCTCACGTGTCGCTACGTAGGTATCAGTCCCTTCAAATTTCATTATAGAAAGTTACGAAATGGAGAGTTATGTGTTTTATGGCCAATCTTTCGTTATTAGGTTTTTGTGCTGTCATAAGATCCAAAATGCCCATAAGTTTGCGCCTGCGAATTCGAAGAATGAGAGAGAAAAGGAAGACACATGAACGTGTGGTCCGGTGGCTACTGATTGGGGCGCTCCTCCTGACAATCCAGGGGGCTAGTGCTCAGTCCCGTAGCTACATCGGTGTCAGAGGAGGTGCGCAGGGATCTACGGCATTTATCAATCATACGCTGTTTCCAGTGAACGTGCCTCAGCCGATGAGTCTCGTCGTCACACAGCACTATGGAGTGGTTTTCAAACATTTCAATTTCCGACGGGTCACTGGTCGAGGAGTCCACGCCGGATTGCAGGTGGGCGTTAATTACATCCAGCGCGGATGGAAACAAGCATTCAATTCGCAGCTCATCGATGACCCAACAGACACGCTTGGGCCGGTAGTCTCGCAACTGGAACCGTACACAGCACGTCTCAATTATCTGGAGTTTCCCGTGGAGGGGATCCTGTATTGGGGCAAGGGCCAAACCAAATTCTTCGGTACGTTGGGTATTTACTACGAGCGGCTCATTGGGAGTGATCTGGACGAGCGTCCGGATGAGGAGCTCTTGGGACGAGACGATTTCTTCACCTATGAGCCCGATCGCGATCGTGAAAATGGCTACGGCGGGCGCCTGTCCTTAGGCGCGTTTTCCGACTTTTCTTTTGGTACACTGCAGCTGGAAGTTTTTAGCTCCATCAGTTTCAGCGGCCTCTTTGGATTTGGGACGAGAAATGCTCCTGGGCCGGGCTTGACACCGATACCGGACCAGTCTGTCTTAATGTCCTTTGGTGTATCGATGGCCTACCTGTTGCCATTTGGGAAAATGGATTTTTAGTAAATTAGAGGGATGTACAGACGACTAAAATCTGCGAGGTACCTGTTGGTGTTCACGCTGCCGGTGCTCGTTTACGTGTCCTTTACTAACACCGGATGGTTGACTTTTGCGCCGATGATGGAGGCCTTTGTGCTGATTCCCCTGGTGGAATTGTTTCTTAAGCCTGACCCTACCAATCACGAGGAATCTGAGGAGCCTTCATTGCTGAGCAATAAGCTCTACGATATGCTGGTGTATCTTATCGTACCTATTCAGTGGTTTTTTCTCATTTTCTTCTTCAACGTGATTACGGAATCTCATTTGACGTTTTTGGATCAGTTGGGAAGGTGGAGTGCTATGGGTTTGATGTGTGGTGTGTTGGGGATCAATGTCGCCCATGAGCTGGGTCATCGCAATACGTGGTACGAGCAACTGATGTCGAAGGCACTCTTGCTGACTTCTCTGTACATGCATTTCTTTATTGAGCACAATAGGGGACATCATCGATATGTGTCCACTCCAGAAGATCCGGCTAGCTCCCGACGCGGTGAGCTACTCTACGCTTTTTGGCTGCGGTCTTGTGCCATGTCCTACCTCTCGGCCTGGCGGCTTGAGCGTGAAAAACTGAAGAAAATGGGATTGTCAGCAATTCATTGGAGAAATGAAATGCTTTGGTACCAATTGATTCAACTGGGCCTCGTGTTTGCCGTAGGCGCGCTCTATGGATGGACGGTCATGCTTTTTTTCCTCGCTGCCGCGACGATGGGTTTCCTGCTGCTGGAGACGGTCAACTACATCGAGCACTATGGACTCCGCAGGAAAGAGACATCCCCGGGTCGCTATGAGAGAGTACTACCCGCGCATTCTTGGAACTCTGACCACACAATGGGTCGACTCATGCTTTTCGAGCTGTCTCGACACAGTGATCATCATTTCTTAGCAAGTCGCAAGTATCAGATTTTGCGGCACCTGGATTCCTCTCCACAGATGCCCACTGGATACCCAGGTATGATGCTGATGGCGCTGATTCCGCCGCTCTGGTTTCGGGTGATGCACAAGCGATTGGAGCGCTTTCAATCTGCAAACGTGTGAATTTATCAGTCTTAACAGAAAATAAATATTTCCTTGTTATTCCCGCTAATTATTACTCTACTTTTGCGGGAAATTCATAACAAGAACGCATGAGTACTATGGCTGTATCCACCGAGAAAATTGAAAAGGCAGCAACCGAAGCGAAAGACAAGCTTACACAACTCAACATTGAAGAGCAGCTTGTGGCGGAATTGGAGTGGTGCCTTGGAAGCTTTGCAAGCGATGGCAATCCCTCGGGATTGATTGAAAAAGGAACCGAAGCGTTAGGGGCCCTGAAGAAGTTCAAAGAGGCTAACCCGCGAAAGGTATCCAAGAAACTGATTGAAGATTTAGGAAAAGCATTTAGCTAAAATGCGATCCCCTGGTCTTTTTGGGCCAGGGGTTATTTTTTAAACTTCCCTCTCCCCGCCACGATCACCTCCGAATAGGTAACAAGTGCTGATCCGCAATAGACCTTAAATAGGATCTGCTGGTATTGATATCAGGGTCGGAATAGATGTATGCCGAAAGGTCTGCGATTACCCCCGGTTTATATCCTAATTTGATTGCGATCCTTTCGCAAAACTCAATTTCAGTTTGGTAAATCTTACCGTCCACTTTCATCAACTGGATGATATCGAAGAGGTAGGTAAACTTTTCGTCTGGAGGTAGGTCCTTCAGACTTCTGACCGGTTTAGGATGATCAATGATATTCTCCACCTGGTCGGGCGACAGTCCATTTCGCTTGCCGATGCGATGGATCAGGTCGCTTTCCTCCACCGCAACAAACTTGTCCGCCTTCGAAAGATGGACGAGCAAGCTTATCTGGTCTTCAACTGGTAACATTGGCACAATGGGAAATTCACAAACGAACTTAAGACATCTGACGTAACGAAAAAAACATTTGACTCGTTTTCGCGAACGGCTGGAACAGTTACTTACCGTAAAAAAGTTTTGCCAATTGTTTTGAATTTCGAGTGATGTGATTTTACATTCGCATAAGCAATGAAAAGAAATACAAATACATATTGGTGGTGGTATACAAGTCTCAACAGACAATTGTGAACCATCGGTATATGTAAAAAATATAGAAGCCTGCTGTTCACAGCGGGCTTTTTTTTTGGGAAATCATGGAGAAATTCAAACTTTCAATTCGGAGTAAGCGACTACTTGCAGATACGATCACTCCGGTAGGTATTTACCTGAAGATGAGGGACCGCTTCGCGAATTCCTTTCTGCTGGAGAGCTCTGACTATCATGGGGAAGAGAATAGCATCTCTTACGTCTGTTGCTCGCCGATGGCTTCACTTTCGCTCAGAAATGGTACTGTGGCCATCTCTTTGCCTGATGGTCAAGAGGAGCTACAGGAGCTTTCGGCCGATCAGTCAGCGATTCAGTCTCTTCGTAGCTTCATTGATCGATTTGATGTGCCATTGCCCAGCTCCAAGCGCATCGAGACCGGTCTTTTTGGATACATGGCGTACGATGCAGTGGCGCATTTCGAAGATATCGAGCTCACTTCTCCGCCTAGCATGGATATCCCGGAGATCTCGTATCACCTGTTTCGGTACATCATTGCGCTCGATCACTTCAAAAACGATTGTTTCGTAATCGAGACCTACATTGATCAGCCGAATGAAGAGGAGTTTAGAGAAATCATCGACCTCTTGCACACCCGGAATATTCCGGCATTTCAGTTTCGCAAGGACGGAAAAACCACTTCGAACTTCACGGATGATGAGTTTCTCAATAAAGTCAAGGCCGGTATACACCATTGTGACATAGGAGACGTTTTTCAAGTAGTCTTCTCGCGTCGGTTCAAGGTTCCTTTTCAAGGAGACGAATTTCAGGTTTATCGTGCATTGAGATCTATCAACCCATCACCGTACTTGTTCTATTTTGACTATGGCGGCTTCAAGATTTTCGGATCTTCTCCCGAGGCCCAAATTGTCATCAATGATGGTGAAGCTATCATCTACCCGATTGCCGGCACCTTTCGGCGCACAGGCGATGACGCTGCCGATGCGGAATTGGCCAAGAAGCTACACGAGGATGAGAAAGAAAATTCGGAACATATCATGTTGGTGGATCTGGCTCGCAACGACTTGAGCAAGAGTGCTGATCAGGTCACGGTGGAGACCTATAAAGAGATACAGTACTATTCGCATGTAATTCATTTGGTATCCAAAGTCACCGGTCAGTTGCGAGAGGACTCCGATCCCCTGGATATCGTCGCATCGACATTTCCCGCAGGCACGCTGTCCGGTGCGCCGAAGCACCGTGCCATGCAGTTGATTGATGAAAATGAGCAACTGGGCCGGGGGTTTTACGGTGGGGCGATTGGTTTTATGGATTTCGAGGGCAATTTCAATCATGCCATCATGATTCGGACCTTCTTGAGTCAGAGCAATCAGCTGGTGCTACAGGCGGGCGCGGGTATCGTTTCCAAGTCCGACCCCAAGAGTGAGGTCCAGGAGGTATACAATAAGTTGGCGGCATTAGAAACCGCTATGAAGGAAGCAGAGAAGATTGACGAAAGATGAGCCAGAGGGTATTGGTATTGGACAATTACGACTCGTTCACCTACAATTTGGTGCATATTCTGCGTGAATTTGGCCTTGGCAGCAACTTGGAAGTGTATCGCAACGATAAGATTGAGATAGATCGAGTGGAGGAGTTCGACGCGATATTACTCTCTCCAGGACCGGGCTTACCCAAGGACGCAGGCATCATGCCACAACTTATCGAAAGATATGCGCCCACCAAGAATATACTGGGCGTCTGCCTGGGCCATCAAGGCATCGCGGAGGTGTTTGGCGCTACCTTGTACAATTTGCCCATTGTCTACCATGGTGTGGTGACCGAGATAGAACTGAAAGAGGACGTAGATCCAATCTTTAAGGGGCTGCCCGCCCGATTCCAGGTGTGCCGCTACCACTCTTGGGTGGTGATGCCGGAGACCTTACCAGAGGATTTGAAGGTGACCGCCATGGGTGAGGAGGGGCGCATCATGGGCATCGCCCACAATCGATACAACTTGCGCGGTGTTCAGTTTCATCCGGAGTCAGTGATGACCGAGCACGGCAAACAAATGATGAGTAACTGGTTGAATATACCGAATCCATGAAAGCGATATTAAATAAACTGTTTAAGCATCAATCCCTGGATAAGCTGGAGGCGAAAGAGGTCCTGGCCAACCTGGCGTCTGGCAAGTACAATCACAGCCAGATGGCGGCATTCCTGACTGTGTACTTGATGCGGAGCATTACCGTCGATGAACTGGAAGGTTTCAGAGATGCTATGCTGGAGCTTTGCATCAGGGTACCATTAGATGATTTCAATACGATCGATTTGTGCGGTACAGGTGGTGATGGCAAAGACACTTTCAACATCTCAACGCTTTCATCTTTCGTAGCTGCGGGTGCGGGTTTGCACGTGACCAAACACGGCAACTATGGCGTATCATCGCGCTGTGGCTCTTCTAATCTATTGGAACACTTTGGGTGCAGATTTGGTAACGACCAGGACACCATCAAACGCAGCATGGACGAGGCGGGCATATGCTTTCTTCATGCACCAATGTTCCACCCGGCGATGAAGAATGTAGGTCCAGTCCGGAAAGAGTTGGGGGTAAAAACGTTTTTCAATATGTTGGGGCCAATGGTCAACCCTGCATTTCCGAAAAATCAGCTGGTCGGTGTTTTTAGTCTGGAGCTTGCTCGGCTGTATGGCTACCTGTATCAGAAAGGTGATGCCAACTTCGCAATTGTACATGCGCTGGATGGCTTTGATGAAGTGTCGCTCACGGGAGACTTCAAAGTGATCAGTCGGCAGGCCGAAGAAGTGAAGGGCCCTAAAGAACTGCACCTTTCGAAAGTGAAGCTTGCTGAGTTGACTGGAGGTGAGACGATTGAGGAATCAGCAGAAATTTTTACACACATTCTGGAAAACAAAGGAACTCAGGCCCAGAAGGATGTAGTCCTTGCCAATGCGGGTCTTGCGATCTCCGTGGCAAAGCGTACCTCCGCATTGGAGGGAATAGAGGAGGCGCGAGCATCAATTGAGTCGGGACGCGCGCATCAATCATTTAAGAAATTTATAGAAATCAATGGCTGAAGTAACGAACGTACTGGATGAAATTGTCGCTCATAAGCGGAAAGAGGTGGCGGAGAAGAAGGAACTCTTCCCGACCAAGCTGCTTGAGCAGAGCTTATTTTATGCTGGGAGTCCCGTTTCTCTTAAGCGGTACCTTCAGCGCGAGGACCGAGTAGGAATCATCGCGGAGATCAAGCGTAAGAGTCCTTCGAAGGGTGCCATCAATCAGCATGTCTCGGTGGAGAAGACTTCGATTGGCTATATGCAGGCAGGTGCTAGTGGCTTATCCATATTGACAGATAGTAAATACTTCGGAGGCAAGAACGAAGACCTGCAAACCGCGAGGAAGTTCAATTTCTGCCCCATCCTCAGGAAGGACTTCATTTTGGAAGAGTATCAGATTGTCGAGGCCAAGTCCATTGGGGCAGATGTGATTTTGCTTATTGCGGCATGTCTATCCTCCCAGGAGCTGAAGGGCTTGTCTGACTTTGCCCACACTTTAGGGCTAGAAGTGCTCTTGGAAGTCCACAACGAAGAGGAGCTCGAAAAGTCTCTTGAGGCCACGCCCGATATGATCGGGGTAAACAATCGAGACCTACAGACCTTTACTACCTCTGTAGAGACCTCTCTGGAATTGGCAAGTAAGATTCCGGATCAGTTTGTCAAAGTATCGGAGAGTGGCATCAGTGAACCTGAAGTGGTTGCAGAGTTGATGAGGCATGGTTATGAAGGGTTTCTCATCGGAGAGTACTTCATGCAGCATGGGCGTCCGTCGACCGCCTGCTCTGATTTCGTGAGAGACGTCAAGGCATTGATAGAGAAGAAATAGCAGAAGCCATGAAGTGGAAGGTATGCGGCATGAGACAAGGTGATAACATCGAGGAGCTATTGGCAGTAGGACCAGATTTCATGGGGTTGATTTTCTATCCACACTCCAAACGCTATGTAACCGAATTGGCGGAGGGGACAAGAGCTCACCTCGCGTCGACAGCGACGCAGATTGTTGGAGTATTTGTGAATGAGCGGCTTGAGGTGATCCTCGAAAAGGTGGCACAGTACCATTTAGACTATGTGCAATTGCACGGTGATGAACCTGTTGAGCTTGGCGTCGCACTGCAATCGCGTAGTGTCAAAGTAATCAAGGTCTTTCGCATAGCGGATGAGCTTCCATCTGAAGCGCTGAGTGAGTGGGAAGAGGCGGCAGATCTGTTTTTATTCGATACAAAAACCGATCAGTATGGTGGTAGTGGGCGCCATTTTGACTGGGGCCTACTTAGGGCCTACGCAGGCACTAAGCCCTACCTCTTGAGTGGGGGCATCGGTCCCGATGACTTGGGAACGATTGCAAACCTTAAGTTACAGGGCCTAGCCGGGGTGGATGTCAATAGCGGCTATGAGGTCGCGCCTGGTGTAAAAAACATTCAATTGATAAGGGAAATGAAGGAGGTGATATGTTGATGACTAGTAAAAAACACGCGGTAGACGATCACGGCTACTATGGAGAGTTCGGTGGGGCCTATGTGCCAGAAATGCTGCACCCCAACGTATCAGAGTTGAGGGAAAACTATTTGCGGATCATGGGAGGCGAGGACTTTCAGTTGCAATTTCATCAGCTGCTGAAGGACTACGTGGGGCGACCAACGCCTTTGTACTTTGCTCAGCGGCTTTCAGAGAAATATGGTGCCAAGATCTATCTCAAGCGGGAAGACCTTTGCCACACCGGCGCACACAAGGTGAATAATACCATCGGTCAGATACTGATGGCCAAGGCACTGGGTAAGGAGCGCATCATCGCAGAAACAGGAGCAGGGCAGCATGGCGTGGCGACGGCGACGGTTTGCGCATTGATGGGGATGGATTGTATTGTGTATATGGGAGAACTGGATACCCAGCGGCAGCGCCCCAATGTCGAACGGATGAAAATCTTAGGCGCAGAGGTTCGACCCGCCACTTCCGGCAGTAAGACACTGAAGGACGCGACGAATGAAGCGATGAGACATTGGATCAATGATCCGGTAGGCACACATTACATCATAGGATCTGTCGTCGGCCCACACCCCTATCCGGATATGGTAGCGAGGTTCCAATCCGTGATTTCGGAGGAGATCAGAAAGCAATTGCGCGAGGTAGAAGGACGCGAAACCCCGGACAAGGTGGTCGCCTGTGTTGGGGGTGGCTCGAATGCCGCCGGCGCCTACTACCATTTTTTGGATGAGCCAGACGTTGAGCTTGTGGCGGTCGAAGCCGCGGGTCTTGGCAACGATACAGGCAAGTCAGCGGCCACTACTACCCTTGGGAAGCAAGGCGTATTGCATGGCAGTCGTACACTACTCATGCAAACGGAGGACGGGCAAGTAGTGGAGCCCTACTCCATTTCGGCAGGTTTGGATTATCCAGGAATTGGTCCCCTGCACGCGCATCTATTTCAATCCAAGCGAGGCACATTTCTAAGCGCCACGGACGAGGAGGCCATGGTGGCAGGAGTCGAGCTCAGTCGTTTGGAGGGGATCATCCCCGCTATCGAAACAGCTCACGCATTTGCCGTTTTGGGAAAGATGAATTTGGACCTTGACGATATCGTTGTAATCAATCTTTCTGGCCGGGGAGACAAAGACCTGGACACGTACATCAAATGGGGGAAGTACTGATATGGAAACAAGCGTCGTAAATAGAATCGATCAGGTTTTTGAGCATGAAGCAGGTAAGCTGCTTAACGTTTATTTCACTGCTGGATACCCTAAGCTGGAAGACACCGTGCCGGTGGCTTCTTCTCTGGCGAAACACGGCGCAGACCTGATCGAAATTGGTTTACCCTTTTCGGACCCGATTGCCGATGGACCTACAATCCAGGAGAGCTCGGATGTCGCATTGGCTAACGGGATGACCTTACGCGTACTTTTTGAACAGCTGCAAGAGCTGCGCCCCCAAGTCCAGGTACCTGTGCTGTTAATGGGCTACATCAATCCTATCCTTCAGTTTGGGTTTGAGCGGTTTTGTGCGAAATGCCAAGAGGTGGGTATCGATGGTTTGATCCTTCCTGATTTACCTATGCATGAGTACTTGACCCACTATAAAGCCATATTGGACGCTCATGGGCTTTACAACATTTTCTTGATCACGCCCCAAACTTCCCCGGAGCGCATTCAAGAGATTGACGCGAACTCCAAGGGATTCATATATATGGTATCCTCGGCGAGCATTACAGGGGCCAAATCCACCATCACGGAGACGCAGGTAGCTTACTTTGAGCGAATCAAAGCCATGAAACTGACAAGACATCGACTGATTGGCTTTGGAATTTCCAGTCATCAGACTTTTGAGCAAGCTTGCGCGTATGCAGACGGAGCCATCATTGGTAGCGCATTCATCAAGCAGCTAGCGATGGATAGTTCCGAAGACGCCATTAAGACATTTATTCAAGACATAAAAAACGGTTGATAGGCCATGATCATACAACTTGAAAAAACCATTGCACCTAGCAAAAAACAAGAAGTCATCGAGAGGATCTCTTCTTTGAAGTACAAGACGACAGAAGTCAAGACACAAAAGGGTGATTATCTGGTCGGTATTGGAAAAGGGGACATCGACGTCCGTGAAATTGGACATATGCCGGGCATCGTCGACATCCACATTGTGAGTGACAGTTATAAATTGGTTTCGCGAAAATGGAAAGTTGATCGGACCGTGATCGACTTGGGCGATGATGTGAAGATCGGTGAGGGCCATTTTGGTATCATGGCGGGTCCATGTAGCATCGAGGGTGAGGAGAACATCCAGCAAACTATTGATCACCTGGTCGCTCATGGGGTCAGGATGATGAGAGGAGGAGTGTTCAAACCTCGGAGTTCTCCCTACTCATTCCGAGGCCTGGGTATCGATGGACTGAAAACCTGGTATAAGCTGGCGCGAGCAGCTGGGATCAAGATTGTCACCGAGGTGATGCAGGTTTCCCAGATCGAGGAGATGTACGACTACGTGGATATCTACCAAGTGGGTGCCCGCAATACGCAGAACTTCAATCTCCTGGACGAGCTAGGCAAGGTCGACAAGGCAGTCATTATCAAACGTGGCATTTCAGGGACCATCGACGAATTGCTCTATAGTGCAGAATATGTTTTTTCCGGGGGCAACGAGAATCTGTTGCTCTGCGAACGTGGGATCCGGACTTACGAAAAAGCCTC
>JBCCXG010000031.1:0-18146 GCA_039191945.1 Bacteroidota bacterium | reverse complement strand
CGTTTGGATGGATTCTATATTAGCGTAGACCAGTTTATAAAAAATCAACCCTCAAAAAGGGGTTTTATCAAAATCGCGATCTCGAAGTTGAACTGCTGGACCCAGCGTCGGACAACTATGCGGTCACACCAGCCAAGAAGGTGGAATTGGGCGAAGCCGACATGGCACTTTGTCCCACAGAAAGCATCATTAGCTATCGCACAAAGGAGGAGTCCTTCGACATGATCGCAATCGCCGCAATTTTCCAAGAAGATCTAAGCGCCATCGCAACGAAATCAGGAATTGGTGTGAACGCTCCAAAGGATCTCGATGGCAAAACCTACGCCTCCTATAAAGCAAGGTATGAAGATGGGATCGTTGCGCAGATGATCAAAAATGACGGAGGCGATGGGTCGATCAAAGTAGGCTATCCAGATAAACTCGGGATCTGGGAGGCATTGGTCAAGGGTAGTTATGATTCCACATGGATCTTTTTGAACTGGGAGGGAGTAGAGGCGGAAGCGATGAAGGAGTCGTTTTTGTATTTCAAAATGCAAGACTACGAAATACCCTACAGCTACTCCCCCGTGATTGCCGCCTCTGAGCAAGCCATCCAAGCGCACAGAGACATATATACAAGGTTCCTGGCGGCATCGAAAGAGGGTTTCCTTGAAGCCAAAAACAATCCTGAGGAAGCCATTGAGCTCTTTAGACCATTTGTCCCGGAGAAGGATGGTCGGATCGACTTGACCAAGGCGTTGGCTGCTTCGTCTGCCGCATTTGGGGACGAATACACCTGGGGCCAAATGTCGGTCGAAGTAGTTCAGGAATTTTTGAACTGGATCTACGCACATCATTTGGAAACCAGACCAGTGGCCGTCAGCGAGTTGATTTCTCCAGGATTGTGCTAAAAGCGGATCGAAAGTAGAGCTAGCAAATACAAGACTTGCTACAATACCCCATTTGTCCCTAGCTTGTGGACGAAATGAAAAATTGCAGCGTACTACTTATCAGCTTCCTTGTCTTATCTGGATGCAACCCGAAAGAAACGACCTCTCCACTCCCTAGAATCGCTATTGCGGGACTAGGGATTGAATCGAGTACCTTCTCTCCCGCACAATCCACGGAAGAGGCTTTTCACGCCCGAGTAGGCGACGACGTTTACGGCTATTTCCAGTTTTTTCACCAGGATTCGGTCTTGCGGTCCATGGCCGACTGGGTCCCCACCCTCAAGGCTCATGCGCTCCCCGGAGGCATCGTGACACGAGAAGCTTACGAGTCACTGATGGGGAAAACGCTAGAGATGCTCGAGGCAGGCAAGCCTTACGACGGCCTGTTTTTTGACATCCATGGTGCCATGAGCGTGGTGGGACTAGATGATCCCGAAGGCGACATGATCCAGCGCATTCGACAGGTCGTGGGAGATGATGTGCTGATCTCTACATGCATGGACTTACATGGGAATGTCTCAGAGCGATTGGCCACTGAGACCGATTTGATGACTGCCTATCGCCTGGCACCCCATGAGGACGCTATGGAGTCTAAGCAAAGGGCGGTGACAAACCTCCTGGACCGACTCAAGAGTGGCAAGGGCCGTCCAGGCTACAAGGCCTGGATTCCCGTACCCATCCTTTTGCCCGGTGAGAAAACAAGCACTCGGGTAGAGCCAGGAAAGAGTTTGTACGCTAAAGTTGCTCCAGTCGCCGATCAGGATGGCGTAGTCGATGCTGCGATCTGGGTGGGATATGCCTGGGCGGACGAGCCACGAAATCACGGCGTAGTGATGGTCGTGGGTGACGATGAGGAGAAAGTCACGAGCGGCGCCGAAGAGTTGGCTCAGACCTTTTGGGATGTCCGTCACCAGTTTGAGTTCGTTGCACCCACCACCACACTAGAAGACGCCCTCGCGCAGGCGTTGGCAAGCGACAAAAAACCCTTTATCATCAGTGATATGGGCGATAATCCCACCGCCGGAGGTGCGGGTGATGTCACCTGGACCTTGCAGCAGCTATTGGCTCGCCAAGAATTCCAATCCCCCGACGGGCCACACCTGATCTACGCCTCGATACCAGGCCCGCAACTCGTCGAAAAGGCAATGCAGGTAGGTGTCGGTAATCCAGTCAAGGCCTTGGCGGGAGCTGCTGTGGACGATCGCTTTGCGCCTCCCATTGAACTGGAAGGAACGGTCACAGCCATCTTTGAGGGGGACCGAGACGCTGAAGTAGAGGTCGTCGTCCGTGTCGGCAGCATTGATGTCATTGTGACCAGAAAGCGCAAGCCTTATCACGAGGAAGCAGATTTTACAAATCTTAAATTGGATCCACGATCTGCAGATATTGTTGTGGTAAAGATCGGATACCTCGTGCCAGAACTCTACAATATGCGGGGAGATTGGGTCATGGCCCTAACACCAGGGGGTGTGGATCAGGAACTTGAGCGACTGGGCTATCAACGGATCAAGCGTCCCATGTTTCCGCTGGATGCAGACATGGCCGATCCCGACCTCAGTGCCAGGCTCATGCCGCTTTCTCATCAAAACTAGCCCGTTCAAATCGTAGTTTTCACAAGGACGGAAAGCTGTTCAAGTATCCTGGAAGACCAGTACTGGTTGAAGATGGTACCATTATTGAGTACCTTCTGGCAGTTGTCATGACCCAACATCGGGCGCATTAACCCCAGTCTTATATGATATCAGAGCAAACCCTGCAAACCCGACCCAATCTTTACATGTTTCTGCCGGTCCTTCATGTCGCTTGGTCGGACGCCATACTGACACCCACAGAGATTGAGCGAATCAAACAACTGATCAATGATCAAGATTGGTTAGACGAAGTGGACAAGGAGCTGATCAAGGAATACTTGGATCCCGCTCATCCGCCGTCGCCCTCTGAAGTGAAGCGTTGGCTCAAAGAGATCAGAAGTCTTTCCGAAACCACTCCTCGAGATCTCAAGCACCGCTTGGTCGATATGAGTCTCATGCTGGCCAAGGAACATGGGGCCCACTCTGACCCTGCGACCTACGAAAAAGCCAAGAAAGCGCTCATAGAAATCGAAGATGCCCTGGGTGTGCTGAGCTTGGAATCTGATCGATTCGTATGGGGTACCTCATCACAGACAGACTCGCAAAAACCCATTAGGGCTTCGTCCTTCGATGTTGCGGGAATGACAGCACTTTTGAATGGCGATCATGCAGACATCATCAACCGGGTAAAGACCGTACTGCAAGACCCTAAGTTTGACTACTACTCCGATCAAACCCTAGAGGGCTATAGGGAAAAGGTGCTTGAATGGTGCCAATACCTCGCAGATCAAGGATTTGGTAGCATGGGCTTCCCAAAGGCACTAGGCGGAGGCGAGGACATGGCTCGCTACTTCACGATCATGGAAACACTGAGCTACCACGACTTGAGTATGGTGATCAAATTTGGCGTTCAGTTTGGGCTCTTCGGAATGAGCGTCTACTTCCTGGGCACGGAAAAGCACCACAAGAAATACCTCAAGGCAGCGGGCTCCCTCGAGCTCCCAGGGTGCTTTGCCATGACTGAAACGGGTCATGGTTCGAATGTGCGCGATATCGAAACAACGGCCACCTACCATAGCGGGTCGCGCACTTTTAAGGTGCACACACCCAACCCCCTGGCGCGGAAAGACTACATCGGCAATGCAGCCCGACACGGGCAAATGGCCACCGTGTTTGCCAAGCTCATCATCGACGATGTCGACTATGGGGTCAACGCTTTCCTCGTACCTATTCGAGACCAATCGGGTAGTACCCTCCCAGGCGTACGCATCGAAGACTGCGGTAAGAAAATGGGCCTCAATGGGGTGGATAATGGACGGATCTGGTTTGATCAGGTGGAAATTCCGTATGACAACATGCTGGACCAATATGCCTCGGTCAGCGATCAGGGAGAGTTTGAAAGCCCCATTGCCAGTGATAGCCGCAGATTCTTTACTATGCTGGGTACACTCGTTGGAGGGCGTATCGGGATCCCACGCTCCGGCTTGAGCGCTACAAAATCGGGGTTGGCCATTGCGATCAAGTACGGTCACGAGCGTCGACAATTTGGCCCTGAGAATGGTGAAGAGATCCCGATCCTCAACTATAGAACTCACCAACGTAGACTGATGCCTTTGCTGGCCAATGCCTATGCGCTACACTTTACATTGCAGTACCTGACCGATCGGTTCTTGCACCGCTCCGAGGAAGACATGCGGGAGATAGAGGCCCTGGCGGCTGGCCTTAAGTCGTGGGCGACATGGAACACGACGCATACCCTCCAGATCTGCCGGGAAGCCTGTGGTGGGAAAGGGTTTCTTCACGAAAATCGGATCGGTGCTTTGAAGAATGACACAGAGATCTACACCACCTTTGAGGGCGACAATACAGTACTCATGCAACTCGTGGCCAAGAGTCGGCTCACCGAATTCAAACAGGAGTTTCATGATATGAATTTCTTCGGGATGGTGAACTATATCGCCAATCAGGCCAAAACCGTCATTACGGAGATGAATCCAATTGCCGTGCGAAATACTGACGAGTCTCATTTGACAGATCCGGATTTTCATTTGAGTGCGTTCGAATACCGCGAGCGAAGTATCCTGACATCAGCCGCAAAGCGCTTGAAACACTACCTTGATAGTGGCATGGACTCCTTTGAAGCCTTCAATCAATGCCAGTACCACCTCTTCAATGTGGGGATGGCACATACTGAGCGAATTGTACTCGAGCAGTTTCAAAAACAAGTAGCTCAAACAGAAGATCCGGCCTTACAAACTGTACTGAAACGCCTCTGTGATCTGTTTGCGCTATCACAACTGGAGCAGCACAAAGGCTGGTACCTGGAGCAAGACTACATGGCAGGCGGCAAGACAAAGGCCATACGGCGAATGGTGAATGACCTGTGCCTCAAGGTCCGGATGGATGCAGTGCCACTGGTAGATGCCTTCGATATACCAGAAAAGCTCCTTTCCGCACCAATCGCCGCTGGAATCATGGATTGACGGTAGCAATGCGTCCTAGGAAGATATTACTCGGCAATTGTAAACGGGGTTCCCCTCGAAGCCACGGGCATTATCTTCTTGGGTCATGAGCTTGAAATGAACCGTCAGACGAACACAACACAACCATGACCAAAACAAAGATCCTTTTGGGCACGGATACAGGTATTTCCCTCAAGGCTACCAGGTGGCTCATGATCAACACCGGACTTCTAATGGTGGTACTCGGTGCGCAGTGGTTTACGTCCACACCGACGGACCCCGACGTCGACACCGGTCATCTACCCTATTTCATGGCCTGGGGACTCTTGTACGTACTGTTCGCCCTGGCCAGGTTTTCTCGCTGGTCGCCCCTCGCACCAAGAGTGGAAATCAACAAAGAAGGGGTACTTCTGCGTTCGGCGTTGCTGTCAAAAAATCGGAGACTGCTGTGGAAGGATATCTCTGCGATTCACTTCAAATCCTATTACATCGAGTTTGATACCAGCGAAGCGCCTGTTTCCTTCGACTATCATGCGGAGTCAGGAAGATCCATTCGAGTCAAGTCAGCCCTGCGTGAACAAGCCGAAAGTCTCGGCATTACCGTAAAAGGTGGATAAGGGAAATGGGTCGGCATGACTGCCAGCGACAGGAACAGGCGCCGATAGCAATCGAGTGAAGTGGCATGGCTCAGTGCATCGACCCCTGATTTAAAAACTCTTTGAGCGACTCCTACCGGGTTTCCATTTTTTGCCCTTGATCGTCGGCGTCTTGTAGCTGACTGATCCACTCTTGAAGATGTAGTAGCCAATGGTCAAGGCAGGGCCAGACAATCGCTCGCCGATACTAGGAAAATCAGTAGCACCCACTTGATAAGTCAAGTTGAAAGAGATGCCCACTGGCGCGTCGTAACCAAAGCCGAAAAAGCCTCCGAAATCGGTGGAACTGGTCGTCAGCGAAATGTCATATCGCGTGGCGATCTGGGATTCGACTGTCGTCTCCGACTCCGCCGTTAGCAAAATCCCCAAGCTCGCACCGAGCTGGAAGTTGAAGCCCTCGCCGATGTAATACTTGAAGGATATAGGCAAGACCAGTCGTGAGTAATAATAGTCCGTATCAAAGCCTGCGACCACTCCACTGAACTGATCGAATGCGTAGAGCGCCGATGCCGTCCCACCCAGCTGACCGAATCTGTATTGGGCCAAAACACCTCCGTGAATGCCCAACCCGTCCAAACCGTCGTCGTTAGCAAAATCAAAATTTTCAACACTGGGATAACTCGCTCCGAGGGTCACTCCCAGACTAAACTCCTGAGCACTCGCTGCCAGCGCTGGGAGCAGAAAGCCCAGGAGAAGTAGGTAATGTTTGTGCTGCGCCATCCTCGCTAAATGTAACGGTTGAAGATACTTAATTCTGATGAACAGCGCCCCCTATTGATCTATTCGTACCGCAGCGACTTGCTGGGGTTGCGTATTATGGTCCGGATCACTGCCCCCGAAACTGTCAGCACCGCAACCACCAAAAGGATGATCGCGCTGGCCGCAAATGCCGACCAATTGAGGGTCACCCGGTAGGCAAATCCACTCAGCCAGCTATCCATGATCAGGTAGGATACTGGGAGCCCAACAAGCAGTGCCATACCCACGATGAGTAGGAAGGGCCGCAGCTCCATCCACCAGATATTGACCGGCGTAGCCCCTATGACCTTCCGAATACCAATCTCCTTGGTACGTTGAGTGATCACGAGGAAGGCCATCCCCAATAGCCCTAGAGCCGCCATGATGATGGCCAATAAGGTGAAGATCTGAAAGATATCGAGGGCACGCCGCTCAGCACGGTACTGATCGTCAAGGACGGTATCGAGGAAGAAATAGTCCAGGTCAAACCGCTGATCGAACGCTGCATGTACCTCCTCAAGTCGGGCAATGACCTGGGAAAGATTGGTCCCGCCGGATACCTTTAGCATCAGATAATTCATATCTCGTGGGTTGATATGCATGATAAGGGGTTGGATAGACCTGTGGAGGGACTTATAGTGAAAGTCTTCCACGACCCCGACGATCTTGCCAACGAAGCCATCGCCTTCGGTCACCCAACGAATGGGGGTATCAAAAGGGTCTTCCAGCTGCAATTGCTGCATGGCCGCTTCATTGACGATAAAACTGGTACCTAGCGTGTCCGTACCCATGGAGGGGTCGAGCCACCTACCATCAATAAGGTCGAGGCCCAGCAACTGCAGCGTTCCAAAGTCAAGCATCACCTCTGCAAATGAAATTTCGCTGTGGGAATCACCCACTGGAAATACGGGATTTTGATTGAACTGCTGGCCAGGGAGATTCGAGATGCCCGCGGCATCGATCACACCCGGGATCTTCAGAACCTCCGTCTTGAGGGCCTCAAGGCGTCGCATCTCGGCCCTGTCGTGGATCTCCATCACCAGCACCTGATCCGAGTCGAAACCCAGGTCTTTACTCTCCATGAATTTGACTTGAGCCAAAACAACGATACTACCAAAGATCATGATCGCAGAGACCGAGAACTGGATCAGGACCAAAGTACGCTGTATGCGACCTGTGCTCGTGCGTGGCGTGTACCTACCCTTTAGCATCTGCACAGCTGGCATACCTACCAAAGCCACAGACGGATAAATCCCTGTCACCAGGCCAATCACCAAAGCCACCGCGATCGCCAATCCGATGACCATCGGATGCCACAAAGCATTGGATGAAACTGGCAGTCCTGAGATACCGCTGAAACCAGGGAAAAGCAATACAGCGAGTAGAAAAGCACAGCCTAATGCCAAGCAACTGGTGACGACAGATTCCATCAAAAACTGCAGGGAAATGGCCTGTTTGGCGGCTCCTAAACTTCTTCTCACCCCAACCTCCTTGGTGCGTTCAAAAGCACGTACAGTGGTCAGGTTAATGAAATTGATTGCGACGATGACGATGAGAAATACCAATGAAGCTGCCAGGATCTGAACAAAAACGATGTTGCCGTTGGCCTCCAATTCCCATCGAATATCGGAGTGCAAGTGGATGTCTTCGATGGCCTGCAGCTCCAGGAAGTGCTCTCTTTGCTTCAAACTAGCAAGTCCCTCCTCAGAGAAGTCCACATACTTGGGCAGCCAATCGATCATCGCTGCCTCGACCCCCTTGGGGTTGGCATCAGGGTGGAGCTTTACGTAATTGAAATGTCCAAAGTCAGCCCATGTCCACCACTCAGAATCCGGATCCATAGACTTCCGCGAAATATATGAGATCAGCACCTGGGGATGGAAGTGACTTGCTGGTGGGGCATCTCTCATCACACCAGATACCACCCCGGAAAAGCCATATTCAACAAACTCGAGCAGCTTACCTAGCGGACTTTCGTCCCCGAAGTACTTACGGGCCAGCGATGCTGTGATCACGATCTCCCCGACGTCATCGAGTACGCGCCGTGGCTCACCCATCAACAACTCAAAGCCGAAAACATCAAAAAAGGTGGAATCTGCGGAGAATACGTCCGGCTCTCGAAACATGCGATCATTCAGTGGGTTTCGCATATAGATCGATTGCAAGGTGAGACCAGAGCCATAAACAGGACTCAGACTCACACCACGCTCAACCTCAGGAAAGTCCCTGACCAATGCTTGAGCCGCAGGATGTGGCGTCCGAGTTTGGGGGTTGTCAGACTGCCAAATGACCCGGTAGATATCTTGGGACCGCTGGTGAAATGTATCATAGGACAGTTCGTGCTGAAGGTACACGATGATGAACAATGCACTGCACAAACCCGTGATCAGCCCGATCAAATTGATGGCGCTGAATAGTACGTTGCGGCGTTGGGTCCGGAAATAAACCTTAAAGAAATTTGTAAACATGACACTTGAGTTTTGAATCCACTCGAAGGTATCGAGTACACCCAAGGAGTCACGTTCGACCCGGGCCTCCGAACGTTCGACCTTATAAGATCGAACCTGCTGATCCCGGTAAGCTGACGGAGTGCGACCTACGGTCTTTTTAAATGTCGTGTTGAAAGAGGATTTCGAAGCATATCCTACCTGATTGCCAATCTCTTCAATTTTGAGGTGAGAAGTGTCTGGATCAGCCAAAAGGGCCTTGGCCTTTTGCATGCGTACCTGCGCTTGGAGTTCGAAAAACGATTGGCCCTTGGACTCGTTGAGCAGCTGACTGAGGCGGTGGGTATTTGTACGCAGCAGTTTAGCCAGTCCTTGGAGTGAGCTATCTGGTCGGAAGAAGTAATCAGGGGCCTGCAGCAGTGCGTCCAACTCCGCCAGCAGACGGGCCTTTTCCTTCACATCCAGCGTAGACTTCGTATACTTCGCCGCCGAGTCAAAATATGCAAATGCCCCATCTCTCGCAAAGTGCCAGATGCTATAGGCCAACCAAGTGATGGTCAGTGGACCATAGACACCCGGACTGACTTGGTATCCCACAAAAATCGCCATCAGGCCCACATGCAGTGTCGCCAGGTTTATCCAGAGAATTCTTGGACCGCTTCGGCCTAAAGCGTTGATGCCTTTTCGCGAATATACCTTGTGAATTACCGTGAGTAGCGCGACAAAGGACCACAGCATGCCCATCGGCACGAGGTAGTTTCCGAACCTCTCGAACGCAATCGCAGCTATCATGAGAAATATCGCCGGCAAATTCACCGACACCAGCCTCTTGAGGGAAAAAGGTTGCTGAAAAAAGCCTTGCACGTACCATTGCAATGCCCAAATCACGAGCACAGCGATCATCCCATCGGGCAATGCCGTCATCCACCAAACAGAACTGGCAAACAGGACGTTACCCATCCAATAACTTGTCAAATGCCATCGACCTCGACGGATGCTTAGGACGATGAGCGCTATCAGAAGACCAAGAGAGCTCCCTAGTAGGAAATCTTGCATAAACGTTAGATCTTAGCGCTTGTGGTCCCTAAAGGTACCGCGTTTAGACAAGTATTTTCAACCAACCCCCTTTATGAAATGGCTATAGAGGAAGCGTTTTCGTCCAGTTTCGGAAGAAGGGACCAGGGTCCCAACCGGGCACTGGCAAAGGACATTGTCACCAGACAAGACTTCGAAGCGATAACGGAATTGTTCGAAGTATTGGCAAGGAAAAGTAGCGTGAGAGTGCACAATGACGCCGTGCTCACCATTGCCGCCATCAGCTCAGAGGCTCCACAAATGCTTACTGCACATGTATCAGAACTGATGCAACTGCTGAAGGCAAACATCAATCGACAAGTATTTGGGGCGATGATTGCCCTGGCCAATTTGTCTTCCTTAGTTCCCGAGCAAATGAGTGAGCACCTTGGGCTGATCATGGCTTCGATGGACAAAGGGACAGTGGTGACCCGTGATCACGGTTTCACCATCCTCACACAAATTTACAAAGTGGACAAATCCGGGGACTTACTTCCCCTCATTCTGGAGCAACTGATGAAGGCTCCTCCAAACCAGATCGGGCAGTACACCGAAAAGTTCATATCGGTCATGGACTACACACATCGAGATGAACTGAGCGCGGTGCTCCAGGAGCGACTCAATGAACTAGACGCTCCCAATCACCAGGCCAGAATTCGTAAGAGTCTGCTAAAGATCTCAAAAACCTGAGCCTTTATCCAGAAAGGGAAATCAAGGATTCATCATAAGCAGCCTGCCGCCCAGTCCCAGGTCTAATACATCAACATCTGGTGGATCTCCGTAGAGGTGGACGTCCCCAAAACTCCGGATAGAACCGGACACCGCTTCGGAGGCCCTTATCATCATATCGTTGGTCCCACTGTGATAGAAACTGACCCTGGGGGTCTGTAGATCCAAGGCATCTAAACGCCCGTCAATTTTCGGATCTATCCCCACCCGAAAAAGGGGCGTGGTACCCGTCACCTTTATGTTGGAAAGTGAGAACATTTTTACGAAAAGCTGTTCTTCACATGTGATGTCCAGGGTCACGTTGCCAGAGGCTTTGGTGACAATTTCAAAGTTTCTCAAAGCCAATTGACCTCCGGTGCGGACCTCGCCGAAATTGAGCTTCTCAAAATACTCCAGCTGATCAGTATAGAAATGTAGCGTCATGTTGTCGGGCCTTCGGGTCCAGTTGCAGTTGTTGTGATTGCATACCAGCAGGGTGCTATCGTTGGGCATAGCGACCTCAACCTCATTGATCAGGTTTTTGCCGGTCTGCACGACGACTCGCTGGGTAGAGGAAGGATGCAGGACCACGCTGAAATCATCATACACTTCCAGTCTCAAAATGGTCTCATCAAAATCGAATTCGAACTCCTGGATATCACCTACCTTTTGAACGCAATTCCAGGCATTTTCGGAATCGCAACCAAGGATGAGTACCAGCATCACACACAAACCGAATCCTCTCATAACCTCACTCCCAGTCCAAAATCAAACACATCGGCCTGCGCCCAATGATTTTTCATCATTGCGGTAGCAAAAAAATTCTTATGGAAATAATACTGTAGTCCTAAGCGATTATAGATCGCCGGGTCATCGTCCAACTCTCCGTCAAAAGGCTTGTAGACATAATATCCAATGGCACTGATGAAGCTGGCTCTCGAGATGCGAAACTCATGCCCGATCAACAGGCCAATCCGCCGATGATCGATGTTTTTTGGATCCCCACCTTCCCTGCGAATATCATCGAGAATCGTACGGTCATTGAACAACTCCACACCCCAAAAAAGTCTGCTGACCTTGTTGATGGACCAGTCCATCGTACCGCGCACCGTCATATAGAGCCGCTTGGGATTACCCATAGGCTCTGATTGCTTAGCCGCGCCACTGATCAGTAGGCTGTAGCCAAACCCCTCATCCACCAGTGCCGGCTCCATCTGCTCCTCGGAGACCCGCTCAGATGGGGCAAACTGATAAGCTACACCCAGATTGAAGGAGGCAATATTGAGTCCGTTGTTAGGCAAACTGGACGAGCCGTTACTTGTGTGGTTCCAGCTCACTGCGGGTGTCAAAAGCCACTGCTCCGACAGATTAATCATGGTCCCCAGGCGCACTAGGGCGTGGTACGAGATCCTCGAAGAAAGGATATTGTTAAGATTGTTGTCGACCGGGTCGTAAATCTTACTCGCGTAGGTGAGGCCTGCCCCCAAGCGAAAAAAACTCCTGAACTTTCGTTTTCTGACAAAAAAGAAGTCCAAGTAAGCGGCACCATTGACGATATAACCCGTCTCTTCCATGTCCGTGTCTATATACGTCAGAGAAAACCCATTTTGGGGCAATCCGAGAATGACCTCGCGCTCCTTTTCTCCGCGGCTTTGATGATTGTAAAACAGTTCAAAACCCGATGGCCGGCCATAGGTCAGATGGCGACCATGCTCGTACTGCGGTACAATCAGCCCCTTGAGTGCGGTGAATCCAACGTTGTGCCGGTACATGGTCCCGTCTTGCGAAAAAGCCTCTGGAGCCAAAACCAAAAGACCGAGGATCGTAAGGAGGAGCTTCGCCTTCACGTTTTCTGCGACTATCACGGTTTGAATATACGAATTGACCCCATACTACCATCGCCACCTGGGTTGAAAAGGGTTATTGTTGTGCTCAAAAGACCTGTCAAGCTAGGGTAGGCGCCAATATTCTTTTTATCATGCTGGGGATTCATTCTATTTACATACGGACCACTTTGGACCTCTCGATATGAGCATCTCTTGGCAAGACTTTGAAAAAATAGACATGCGGGTAGGCACCGTAATTGACGCGCAAAGATTCCCCGAAGCGCGAAGACCCGCCTACATTCTCAATATTGACTTTGGCGAAAAAATCGGCGTGAAAAAAAGCTCGGCGCAGATCACCACACATTACCAGCCAGAAGAACTCGTCGACAAACAGGTAATTGCCGTGGTCAATTTTCCCCCGAAACAGATTGGTCCCATTCGTAGCGAGTGCCTGGTCATGGGGGTCTACGATCAGGATGATTCGGTCGTTTTGTTGCAACCCGAAAAAACCATCCCCAATGGCTCCAAGATCGGATAAGACCTTACACCTATTGAATGGTGACGCGACAGTACCCGGGTTCCGTGACGCTTCGATCCCTGGCGGCATTGCCATATGGCGAGAGGTCATGGTGGAAGGACCCACCACGGGAGATATTCGCAGCGAAGCTTTCTGGGCTCGTCGAAAGGATTTTCTGGACGTCGCCTACGAGGGCGTAGGACCTGAAGAACCATTCAGCAGCCAGCTAGCGCTATTGGATAACGCGACTGACATTGGCGAAGTGGTCCTTTGGTTTGAGTACGACTTGTTTTGTCAGGTGAATCTACTCGCCGCACTGGCTTACATCCAACATCCAAACGTGTCGTTGGTTTGCCTTGGTGACCAGATCGGCGGTCAATGGCTAGGGCTAGGGCAGATCTCTGCGAAGGAATTCGAGCCGCTGTACCGTCAGCGCATTCGACTCGACTCAGCCAGTTTGGTTTATGCCGGAGAAGCATGGGGAGCCTATACCGGCAATGATATCGAAGTGATCAAATCGTTTCGCGAACCTCATGCGTCTTTCCCTTTCCTGGACCGAGCGATCCAAGCGCATATGAATAGATTTCCAGGATGGAACGGCGTCAACGCACTAGAGCACGACATGCTAGAAATAGTGAAAGACGGCGTCAGGAATAAGCGTCAGCTCATTGGGCAGATGCTCCGAAATCATCCCTGGATGGGATTCGGTGATTTACAGTACTATCGAATACTTCGATCTGTTGAACTTTTGATTGGAAGTGACCTGACCCTAACCGAGAAAGGCGAAGAAGTCCTGGACCATAGGGCGCAGTTTCCTCAGCCCAAAGAGTACCTGGGTGGCATTTACAGACCAGACTACTTCAAAGCCACATACGGCAACTAACCCCTCAAAAGGAGACTTACCGACCTGTAACACCCAAAAGATCCTTTCCAATGCAAAAAGACCTCTTCTCGGCACATGCTGCGTCCTACGCCAAATTCAGGCCCAGCTATCCCAAGCCGCTGATCAAGGATATATGCGAGCACGCCAGTGGTAGATCGCAAGCCCTGGATGTGGGCGCGGGTAGTGGGCAGGTCGCCGAACTATTGGCTGACCACTTCGAGACGGTATACGGGATCGACATCAGCACGCAGCAGCTGGCACAATCCACTGAGCAGCCCAACGTGCACTACAGAGTATCTTCCGCCGAACGCACCCCTTTCGCCAGTAGTAGTTTTGATCTGGTGACCGCTGCACAGGCCTACCATTGGTTTGATGAGGCGGCCTTCTGGCAAGAAGTCGAGCGCATTGCAAAGCCCGGAGCAGTTATCGGTATTTGGGGGTATCAGCTTTTGCGGATTGATGATAAAGTCGACTGTATCATCGACGAACTCTACGGTGCTACGCTCGGAAGTAAATACTGGGGCCCTGAAAGGAGAAAGGTCGACGAAGGCTACCGATTTATCCAGTTTCAAGCAGAGGAAATCACATTTCCCAATCACTCGATGACCTGGTACTGGACCAAAGATGACCTCTTGGGCTACATCGCCACATGGTCAGCAGTCCAGAAGTACCTTCGGGAAACGCACAAAGATCCAATGGAACCTTTAAGGGCTTACCTGCATTCTCATTGGGGTAGCGCCGAAAGGCGCCAGGTACGGTTCCCGATTTTTGGAAGGCTCGGCAGAATTAAACAGTAGGTGGCGTTCCATTTGCACTAATCCTGATCGCAAGCCGTACTTTTACCACACGCTAAACCTGTAACCCTGATTTAATGGCCAAAAGCAAGGTAAATCTCCGTAAGGTTTTTACGACCATCATCTGGCCTCGCCGCAAATCGGTGATGATCGGGCTGGGACTCATCGTCGTGAGCCGAATCGCGGGTGTGGTACTGCCCTATGGCACCAAATTCATTATCGATGATGTACTGCAAGAAAACAACCTGGAGTTACTGAAACAGATCATCCCAGCCATACTGGCCGCCATTGCCATTCAAGCCGGGGCATCCTTTCTACTGACCAGGATACTAAGTGTGGAAGCACAGCACTTGATCTCTCAGCTGCGCGTAGAGGTACAGCGACATATCATTTACCTGCCGATACGGTTCTTCGACAATCATCGGTCTGGTGAGTTGGTATCAAGGATAATGACTGACGTGGAGGGCGTCCGCAACATTGTCGGAACCGGGTTGGTCCAGTTGATCGGGGGCACTTTGACTACGGTCATCAGTTTGTTCTTCCTTATTTCCATCAGCCCCACGCTTACGGTCTCGGTGCTCGTGCCAATGATCATATTTGGGATCATTTCCTTGCGAGTTTTTGGCTACATCCGACCTGTCTTCCGAGAAAGGGGTAAGCTGAATGCTGAAGTGACCGCACGATTGACCGAAACCCTTAACGGTATCCGTGTGATCAAGGGCTTCAATGCCGAAAAGCAGGAAGTCAACACGTTTGAAGAGGGAGCAGATCGACTTTTCCAGAACGTGAAAAAGAGCCTGACCGCCACGGCCCTGATGACCAGTTCCGGCACTTTCCTTATTGGCTTGACGACCGCGCTGGTATTTGGTATTGGTGGTTACCTGGGTATCGAACAGGGCAACGAGCTAACTGCCGGAGACCTTGTATCCTTTCTCATGTTCCTGGCATTCATGACCGCACCCATATTGCAGATGAGTAATATCGGCAGTCAGATCACGGAAGCCTTTGCGGGGCTTGACCGGACAGAAGAGATCATGAACACGCAGCTCGAGGACAATCCCGACGAAAGAAGCGTACAACTCTCACAGGTAAAAGGTGACATTCGTTTTGACAACGTCACATTCGCCTACGATCAAGACAAACACGTCATCCATAATGTGAGCTTCGATGCCCCTGCGGGATCAGTAACTGCGCTTGTCGGCACCTCTGGTTCGGGAAAATCGACCATCGCCGGGTTGGCGGCCTCTTTTTTAGTACCGGAGGATGGCAAGGTATTGGTCGACGAGCAGGATTTGTCTAAAGTCTCGTTGGGTAGCTTCCGCGAGCATATAGGCGTAGTCCTTCAGGACGACTTTCTATTCGAGGGTACCATCCGACAAAATATCCTCTTCCCACGGCCCGACGCCAACGAGCAAGAGCTGATGGATGCGGTGAAAGCTGCGCACGTCGACGAGTTCACCAACCGGTTTGAAGAAGGGCTCGAAACGATAATCGGCGAACGTGGCGTGAAATTATCCGGCGGACAGCGTCAGCGATTGGCCATCGCCAGGGCCATCCTGGCCGATCCCAGGATTCTTATTCTAGATGAAGCTACATCTAATCTCGATACAGAAAGCGAAAGCTACATTCAGCAAAGTCTTGCGCGACTCATGCAGGGGCGAACCACCTTCGTCATAGCGCACCGGCTCAGTACGATTCGCAAAGCGGACCAGATCCTGGTCATCGAGAAGGGACGTATTGCGGAGCAGGGTGTTCATGATGAACTCATTGCCAAAGAAGGTCGGTACTACGAACTCTACACCTACCAGGCGAAGATCTAGTCCTCGAAGAATTTGTCGCAGGCACACTCGTACCATTGGTCGATATCGGCTGCGAGTGGGTCCAGGTAAAGATCAATAGGCTTCGAACCGATGACTTCCTGTTCATCATCAGTAGGGATATTCCGTGAAACATCGGTAGGTTCTATGCGAAAAGGGACGGATAGTTCTTTCAGGCGATCGACCCATCGATCGCCTTCTGCATCCCTGTGGGTATACTTCAAAATGATCATGATTTCCTTGGCTTTGTCTAATTAAGTAACTGCTGTATTGGCAACAAAGTGCCGCAAGATACCACAGGCCTGATGGCTTTTCGTGGAGGAGAAATGGGGTATTAAATCTATTTGTTTTACATTTATGAAGATAATCATCAGACGAAAATGAAAGGCAGTCAATTGGGAGAGTTTGAAGAACTCGTGTTATTGGTGGTTGGCGTACTAGGGCAAAGCGCCTATGGAGTATCTGTAACCGAGGAAATTGAGAAGCAAACTGGCAGAGGTGTATCGTTAAGCGCCGTGCACACTGCCCTCTATCGCTTGGAGGAAAAGAGCTTCATAAACTCAGTTATCGGTGGTGCTACTCAGAAAAGAGGGGGTCGCCGGAAACGTCTTTATACGATTACAAGCGCCGGTAAAGCTAACCTCAATCAGATACGTTTGGTGCGGAATAGGCTGTGGGACCTGATTCCTCAGTCCAAGCTAAACCTAGGAGACGCATGAGGGACATGCAACCACCAAAATGGGCACAAAGGTTTCTGCACTGGTATTGCCCAGCTCATATCCTGGAGGAAATAGAAGGGGATTTAATCGAAAGATTCCATCACCGTATTTTGACACATGGGCGACGCGCTGCGTGTAGAAGGTACGCTTCCGATGTTATTCGTTTTTGCAATCCGGTCACTTTTCGCCGAGGGAGGGCTCGCTCTACCTCACGTTACACGTCCAATCACCCCCTAGCTATGATACGACCGAACTTCGCCTTTGCCTTCCGTTCGTTTTGGAAGGAGAAATACTACACGCTTCTCAACATTGCCGGACTATCCATAGGGCTTTGTAGCACCCTCTTGATTTGCGTCTTTATTGTCGACGAGCAAACGTATGATAGTTTTCACCCTGAAGTGGAGAATCTGCACGTACTCGGTGCGCAGGGCAAAATAGATGGCAGGCAGCAAGCCACGGTAATGGCACCGGGCGCATGGGTGCCCTCCTTACAGAATGACTTTTCTGAGGTGAAGGCAGCCACTCAAACGCTCTCTCCAGGCTTTCCTGCATCTTTTCGCAACCCAGAAACCGACCTGATTACCGTTTCCGAGCAGTTCTTGTGCGTTAGTCCAGGCTTTAAAAATGTGTTTCAATTCGACTTGGTACACGGTGAGAAGGAGCATGTCTTTCATCGTCCCAACAGTGTAGTGCTTAGTGCATCCACCGCAGACCGTCTATTCGGTGACGAAAATCCACTAGGTAAGACCCTAGGGATAAAACACATATTCCTGAGTCCCAACAAATACGAACCATTGATTGTAACCGGGGTAATACAAGATTACCCAACCAATTCACACATTCAGCCAGACTATCTGTTGACGTTGGATTTCTTCAAAAAGTCCCTACCCCCTTCCCAACCTGATTGGCAGAAAAACTGGGGGGCAGATTACGGATGGTTCACTTCTTATATTCGCACGAACAATGGGGTCGATCCTTCCCGGCTGGCTCAGCTATTTGGTAAGG
>JBCCXG010000030.1:0-18601 GCA_039191945.1 Bacteroidota bacterium | reverse complement strand
TTGGTTCATGACCGACAATTTCCATGATATCAATTTCTCCACAGAGGGGCCAGTTCACTTCATCAATATTTGCTCCAAGCATCCAAAAGGCTGGCCAAATCCCCTGACCTTTGGGGAGGATAGCCCGGATATCAATACGGCCAAAAGCTGTCTCGTATTTGTCCTTGGTCCTAATCCGCGCCGAGGTATAGCCTTCGGTAGTATTCAAGGCCTCAATAATCAACCTACCCTCTTGCAGTCGGATGTTCTCGGCTTCGTTCGTATAGTTCTGTAATTCATTATTGCCCCATCCGCATAAGTCCGGGCTGATGGCACAACCATCACCCAACTCATATTCCCAATTATCTTCATTCAGCGAGGCCCCGTCAAACTCATCGGCCCATACAAGTCTCATCGAGGGATACTCGTCGGGAGTAATGAAGCCTTCTTCATCTTCAGCAATCTCTCCGATAGCATCGTCATCCGCAATGTTTAGCGCATACCGATATTCTTCTCCTTCATAGGACAACACAATAAATAGTGTTTCCATGATCTCGAGATGCATATCTGCAATAATCGGGATGTTGACCGTCCCCTGACCGCCCGCAAAGGCCACACTTCCACTTACATCTTCATAGTCAATACCGGGAATCGCGCTGTCGGGCTCCAATCGATAACTAACAGAGGTTTCGCGCACCGTACCATCTATGGTGATCGCAACCGAAAAATCACGATCGACATTGGCTTCAGTCACTGATCTTTCTGGAATACTAAATCCACTCAATATCAATTCTTCCTCGTCTGAGCCACAAGCGAAGCTCCCTAGGACAACAACAACGACTAACACTTTCCGCATCTTCACTCTAAATTATCTTACGAATATAGTTTCAAGCACGCTTTTAGCCTCCATAAAAATCGAACCCGTTAAGTGCAGGTTGCATTTGAGGCTGGGATATAATAACTAAGGGGTGCTTCGCCATTAATCCAAAAAAATCAGAGAATGACTACTCGAAGACAATTCCTCAAGAAGACTGGTGTCGGCCTGGGTGTACTATCGTCGGCCCATTCCTTCGCCAACATCATTGTTCCCCAGGACCGCAAACTAGGAGTAGCGCTCGTCGGCCTAGGTTATTACAGTACCGACGTCTTGGCTCCGGCACTGCAACTCACTGAAGCGTGCGAACTCCGCGGTATCGTCACGGGCAGTCCGTGGAAAATCCCAAAGTGGCAAGAGAAGTATGGCATCAAAGAGGCGAATGTGTACAATTATGAAAACATGAGCGACATCGCTAATAACCCCGATATTGATGCCATATACGTAGTTCTACCCAATAGTCTACACGCGCAATACGCCATCGTAGCGGCAGAAGCGGGAAAGCACGTTTGGTGTGAAAAACCCATGTGCCCCACGGTAGAAGAGTGTCAGCAGGTCATCGACGCCTGCAACAGAAATAAGGTACAGCTCACCGTCGGCTACAGGATGCAGCATGAGGACAATACGCGGAAGATCATGCAATATGCCACGGATAGACCTTTCGGAAAAATCCAGAAGATCGATGCCTGGGCAGGCTATCGACACTCTTCAGGCGATCACTGGAAGTGCAAAAAAGAAATGGGAGGCGGCGTGTTCTACGATATGGGTGTATATCCATTGCAAGCCGCGCGCTACTCAGCCGGCGAAGAACCCATAAGTATTAAGGCCAGACACGAAACGGAGCGGCCGGATATGTTTGCTGAAGTGGACGAGACGACTTACTTTGACTTGGAGTTTCCAAGCGGTGCGGTTGCGGCTTGTATGGCCAGCTTTTCCAAAGGGGGAAGCGAACTAAAGGTGAAATGTGAACGGGGGCAGTATGAGCTGAATCCCTTCCAATCCTACAGCGGTGTGAAAGGTAAGGCCAGCGACGGTACGGTCCTGGCTGCGGTGAAGTATAATCAGCAGGCACGGCAAATGGATGACGATGCCAGAGCGATTAAGCGGAAGGAATCGCCCTTGGTACCGGGAGAAGAGGGTATGAGAGATATTGCTATAGTGGAGGCAGGCTACCGTTCTGCTCAGCAGGGCGGTGAAACCATTCGATTATAATAAAGTCTAATTGGGGACATTCCAGCAAGATTGCCTTGGGGGTGGGGTATGATGTAAGGAAGATGGTGGTTATTACCTTACCAACCTTCTTCTTAAAACCATGAGACAATGTCTGGCAAGCGCCTTCCTGATGCTATGTTGGTGGTCCTATGCGCAAGACGGCTTCTTCGTAAAGGCCGAAATGTTCTTTGAACATCGCATGGTCAACAATCGCATCAACTATCAGAACCTTCAATCGGATACCGGAGACTTGGACTCACTGGTATTCCTCATCGCCAATATGAACGAGACGACTTTAGAGGATGATGAATACCTTGCTTTTTATATCAATGCCTACAATCTATTGGTGATCAAAGGTGTAATCAATCGCTATCCTTTCCGCAATCTGTTGGAGCAAGAGGGCTTTTTTGACCAAGATCAGTACTTGGTGGCGGGCGAGGCCATGACATTGGATGACCTAGAGTTCAAGAAGCTTTTCGCCCGTGAAAGAGATCCAAGATTTCATTTTGTGCTCAACTGCGCGGCTTACAGCTGCCCTACGCCTTTCAATGGGGCGCTATTGCCCCATGAGTTGGAGGACCAGCTGGAGTACGCCATCAAATTGGTGATGGATCGTGATGACTATGTTTTTGTGGACCACGCGCGGAAGAAGGTGCTAGTGAGCAAAGTGTTTGAATGGTATGTGGAGGACTTTAGTCAGCACCAGACCCTGAGACAGTTCATCAATCGCAATCGATTCACGTCGATCCCCCGAGACTATGACATTGATTATTTGCCTTATGATTGGAGACTGAATGATTCGAATCCTCCAAACGATGGTGATTAGATGATGTATTTGCATTCAGACCTGGGCTCCTCCAATTTCGAGCGGTTGCGATCCATCGTCATGCTAAGGAACGGTGGCCGAATAGTTTTTGCGGGGAATCGCAGAGGCAAGATCTATGGCAGCCTTCATTGCAAGGCCGGTAAGAGGTTGAAGAGAGAGCATCGGGTTTTCTTTGATTCTGAAGCTGCTGCAATAGAGCAAGGATATCGTCCGTGTGGTCATTGCCTAAGGAGTCGCTACCGCGAGTGGAGGCTCCGCCAGTGAGCGCCAGATGTAAAAAACGAAATAAGCCTCCCAGCCGCTAGTGCCTTTTAACACCTCTTCCACCCGGGCTCTTGAGGGTTTCTCACTCAAGTGAAGCAGTTGCTTGATACCATTGATCAACCCGGCGTCTCCATAGGGGACGCTGTCCATTCTGTCATAGGATTTCATGAGCACGTAGTTGGCTGTCCATTCTCCAACCCCTCTCAATTCTTGAAGGAGTGCGCTCATTTCTTGTGTGTCTCCACCCGCAGAGACCTGAGAAGGATTCCAATTGTCTTTTTCGATGCGTCGTGCCAATGATATGATGTAATCCGCTTTTTGCCTGGAAAACTGTAGCGCTTGAAGCTTCTCGATGGTCAAGTTCGCGACCACCGTGGGAGATGGGAAGAGATACAGCGTTTGGTGCTCATACGTCACCAATGTTCCGTATTGTTCTACAAACCTGCGCTTGAGTCGGTAAGCAAAAGGTAGATTGATTTGCTGTCCGATGATGCTCCAGCAGAGGGCCTCGAACGGATCCGGGATGGTAATCATACGAAGTCCAAAGAAGCGCTGCTGCAATTGATTCAATAGTTCATTTTGCAGAGCGTAGAACGGCTCCATGTCACGATCCAGTTCGAGCCACCGGGTCACGTACTGCCGGACCGTGGACACGTCTTCTGCTAGCTCAGTCTCAACTGCCAACGACAAACAATCGCCCGACTCGCTCAGTTCAAAGGGAATCGGAGCCTGGAGGCCGGGTATCGCTTTGTGGATCCTACCCCCATCTACGACGTGCATGCAGTCATCATAGCCCCGGTCTAGAAACCACAGTGACTCATTGAAGCGGAAAAAATTGGGCTTTGGTATAGATATGGAGAAGCGCATGATGATCAATCGGCCGAAACTTGTGGTCCCAAGGAGGGTGAAGATAGCCTTAGATCTTCTTTTGGGCATATCTCGTGGATAACTGAGTGAATAAGGTGTTCCTTAGCTAGAATGTTGTGGCTAACTCACCTGTTTATCGTGTATATGTTGTGTTTAACTTGAGGGGAAGAAAATTTGCTATTCATCTTCGGATTCCTACTTTTATAAAACCAAATGAGAGATAAAGAGAAGAGTCGACTGACTCGAGTCCTAATCTGGGAAATTTCTTTCAACTACGGTAGAAAGGAGTGAAGAGAGAGGGGTGCATTGGGGAAGACGGACAGCAATGGACGGGGTACCCAGAGGCTCTGAACGGTAGTTTGGCACCGATGCTGGCGCTAAGGCAAAGGCAGGTGAAGGGGGTGGTTTCCACTATGTGAAATTGCCCTCTTTTGTTTTTACAAAGCAATACAAGTCCTCTGCTGACAATCATTGACTAATTTATTTCAGGATCTAATCCGTTGATTACTAACTACTTACATCATTGAATGATTTCTTTGATCGTAATCGTTGGGAGTTTGGAACAGTTTTGGTTTTTCAGTACCCAGTATCAAACTTCCTTAGATTATGAACATGCTTACAAAGGTCAGCCCCCTCGCAGCTTTATTCTTCATTTTCTCTTGCTCTGGCAACGAGGGACCAGAAGGCCCTCCAGGACCAGAAGGTCCGGCCGGACCTCAAGGAGCGCCAGGGGAGAGTGGTTTTGTCATCGAGTTTGCGGACATCGATTTCGTCGGACCTGATTACGAAGTTTTTCTTCCCTTTGGGGAGTTTGAGGTGCTAGATACTGATGCTGTTTTTGTCTATCTCCTATGGGATGTAGTTCAGGTCGAAGGTGTCGATACGGACGTTTGGCGCCTATTACCACAGACTGTACTCACAGACCTTGGTATACTTCAATACAATTATGACTACACAGTCGTCGATACGCGACTGTTTTTAGATGCGGAATTCGACTTAGGCACTTTGGAGGCGTTAGACACGCAGGATTGGATTGCCAGGGTTGTCATCGTCCCAGCCAATTTTGTGAATGGAGGTCGTATGGCTTCGCAGCCCTCCTATGAAGAACTTGAATCCCTCTTGCAGCTGCCTGATTTAGGTATCAAACACGATAAAAGACGTTAAATAGCGACTGGCTTAAATGTGACAATTTGCCTTTCGAAGGGCCCCGATCAGAATGGGGCCCTTTTTCTTTTGGATACTTCAACACTAAGCCAGAATTTCGACGTCTTGAAATCACGCACATGAAATGAAGTATATCATCTACCTTGTCGCTATCATCCTCCTGGTTCTATCCTATTGCACTGCACCCTCTGACTCAGAGCAATCCGCCATAAAGGGGATCGATACCGTAATCGTTGCGGAGCATATCAAGGCCCTATCTTCCGACGATTTTTTCGGCAGGAAGCCTTTCACTGAGGGGGAGACAAAAACCGTTTCATATCTCGAGTCAGCATTTCGACGATTGGGTCTAGCGCCCGGAAATGGAAACAGGTATACGCAAGATGTCCCTATGGTAAGCATTTCGGGTAACCCCAGTCCCTCTCTGGATGTAGGCGGTGGGCACACGGCGCTTTCGTTGAAAGTGAAGGATGAGTTTGTTGCTTACACTGAGCGCGTAACTCCATCGGTCAGTTTGAAAAACTCGGAGCTCGTCTTTGCAGGGTATGGGGTAGTGGCTCCCGAATATGAGTGGAATGACTACGAGGGAATAGACGTTAGAGGTAAAACTGTGATTGTACTCGTGAACGATCCCGGTTTCGCCTCAGGGGATGATCAATTCTTCAAAGGAGAGACCATGACTTACTACGGTCGATGGACTTACAAATATTAGGAGGCCGCACGGCAAGGGGCAGCGGGCGTTTTCATTGTTCATGAAACCGTTCCTGCAGGTTACCCGTGGTTGGTGGTTGGCAACTCTTGGTCTGGTGCCCAACTCAATCTTGATGGTACTCGTGGACCGCTATGTGAGGTTCAGGGATGGCTTAAACGGGACGCCGTGATCAAGATTTTTGAGATGTCTGGTGTGGATATGAAGGACTTTTCGCGAAAGGCCAGAAGCCGGGACTTCAAGGCAGTGTCGCTGGGGCTAACCGCCACCGTCTCTGTCGAGAACGAGATCAAGCGGGATGTCTCTAAGAATGTAGTCGCGCAAATCACCGGGACGACGCGGCCCGATGAGGCCATCGTTTACACTGCGCATTGGGATCACCTGGGCGTCGGGCAAGTAGTCGATGGGGACAGTATCTATAATGGTGCAATGGACAATGCAAGTGGAACCTCAGTGATGCTTGGTATCGCCGAGCGCATGATCCGAGAGGGAATCAGGCCAGAACGTTCAATTGTCTTTCTAGCGGTCACAGCCGAAGAACAAGGTTTGTTAGGGTCAAAGTATTACGCGGAAAATCCTACATTCCCGCCTGAAAAGATGATTGCCAATCTTAATATCGACGGCGCATCTTACTTTGGTCCCATGAAGGATCTCACTGTGATCGGGTACGGGCAGAGTGAGCTCGACGACTTGGCAAAACAGGTTGCCGAAAGTCAAGGAAGGTACGTCAAACCAGATCCCGACGCAGGAAAAGGTTACTTCTTTCGGTCCGATCATTTCAATTTTGCCAAGATCGGTGTTCCTGCGCTCTATGCAAGTGCGGATTATGAGGCAGTCGATGGCGGGGTGGAGTTGATAGAAACGATGAAGACGAAATATCTCAATGAGCGCTATCATCGCCCTGCTGACGAATTTGAAGCTGTGCCCTGGAGATTTGGTGGATTGTACCAGGACGGTAACTTGTACTATGAAGTGGGTTTACGACTAGCCAATTCCGAAGTCTTTCCGAGATGGAAAGAAGGGTCAGAGTTCAAGAACTTGCGGGAGTGATGGTCTGTCGCGATCTGGGTCCCAACTCTATGACTTCAAGGTTTTGGATTGTGTCGCCTACATCGAAACGCAGGAGTGTTCGGACTTTGTGAAAGCCATGCCGACCAGCAGCGCCCGGATTCATGTAGAGGACGTTGTTTTGCCTATCCATTTCCACTTTCAGTATATGAGAATGACCGCATATCAGGACATCGGGTCGGTGGCAGGATAGAAGATTCCTTACGTGTGAGTTGTACTTAGGTGGCCTCCCGGCAATGTGGATCATCAAAAAGCGCTTGGCCCCACGATCCAGGACCTGCACCTCCGGCGCATCTAGTCCGTGGGGGTCATCAATGTTGCCATACACTGCGATAGTAGGCTTTGCTGCTTGCAATTGGGTCAGCACTTGCCGGTTACCAACATCACCGGCATGCCAAATTTCGTCGCATTGCTGAAAGTAGTGCAGGACCTTATCGTCAAGGTAACTATGTGTATCCGAAATGAGGCCAATTCTCATGCAACCGTGGTTTTAATGTGTTGATCTGCTATTGCCAAGGCCTAGCAAAAGAAATAAAGGTATTTCTCCCAAAGCTGATGAAATGATGTTAATTTTTACCTGAGAAACCTAACGGTATGAGCGCTATACCTCCAGAAATACGACGCTTCACATGATAGATCGGACATAGACTGGTTTTACTCTTTTGAAAGCTTTAGACTTTGAATCGCGGGAGCACTTTGAAAAGCGCATTGAGGATCTTGAAAACGAACTCGAGCAGGAGAGGCGTGCTCGGCAACTAGCGGAACAGCGCCTCGCTGGTCATCTGGCCACATCAGTGCATTTTCCCTCTTCCAGTGCATCGGTACGCTTAGGGTCGGATGATTATCTTCGCCCCCTGTTTGACGCCGCGCTCGAGGCACTCCCTTTCGGTCTTCTGATTACGGATACTACGGGGGAGGTTGTCTTTGCCAGCGGGCGCCTACTTCAGATCTTAGGACGGATCGAAGGGAGCGCTGATCCTGGGGATTGCCAATTGTCCGATGTAGGAGAGATAAATCTGCTCCTCAAGGATCCCGGGAGGTGGCCCCACGCTCTAGTCATTGCTTTTGGAAACGACGAAAAGGTCACGGGAGAGCACTTTGATACGATGGATGGACGCCAAGTGGCCTTGGATTCGTATCCACTGCGCTCCGGGGGCGAACTTTGGGCCGTCTGTTCTTGGTCAACGAAATCCCTCAGCCCAGTGGGATGCCGGCACGGATCAGCGGGTCGGAGAAGAAGTACCAAGGGGTCATGGAGCAACTAGAGCTTGGCCTGTTGGAAATCGACACCCAAGGCAAAATCACGAAGGCCTATCAGTACTTCTGTCATATGACAGGCTACTCCCAAGAGGAGCTGGTTGGAAAGAGGGCAAGGGATTTGTTGGTGCCCAAAGAGTTTATCGCTACGCTCGAGGCCCAGGACGAAAAGCAGAGACGTGGGGAGCGCGGTCTCTACGAGGTGCAAATTATTGCCAAAAATGGTGATCGAATCTGGGTTTTGGTGACGTCTGCGCCTTTGATTGATGGGGAAGGTCGCCTGACTGGCTACTTAGATATCATCTACGACATGACCAGTAGGAAGCTTCTCGAACAAGAGTTGAAGGTAGCCAAAGACCAGGCGGAGCGATCGAGGGAAGCCGAGAAGCAGTTTCTGGCCAATATGAGTCATGAGATTCGCAATGCGATCATAGGAATATCCAATTTGTTGTATGACACCGAGTTGACCAAGGAGCAATTAGGTCATGTGGATAATATCAAGTATTCAGGAGACATGCTTCTAGGTTTGATATCAGGGATCCTCGACCTTTCAAAAATCGAGTCCGGTGCAATGGACCTGGTGGAGAAAAACATTGATATCCATTCTACCCTGCAGGCGATCATTCACACAATGAGCTTTAAGGCGAAGCAAAAACCCATCACTTTCAGCTATGAGAGAGACGAGCGTATCAATTTTCGGGTGATGGCAGACCGGGTGGTGCTCAATCAGATTTTTTCGAACCTGTTGGTGAATGCCGAGAAATTTACAGATAGAGGAAGCATCAAAGTACGGAGTACATTGATCGGGACCAAAGAGGGAAAAGCTCACCTGTCTTTCTCGGTGACAGACACTGGTATTGGCATCCCAAGGAACAAATTAGGAAAGATATTTAAGAGTTTTGAACAAGCCGACCGAGAGACCAAATTACGATATGGTGGTACCGGTTTAGGCCTGGCCATCGTCAAGCAGTTGGTCAGCAAATACGGTGGCGGGGTGAGCGTAACGAGTCGTGAAAAGAAGGGATCGACCTTCCGTTTTGACCTGTATCTGCGGATGGCAGAGGAGATTGAGGCCGTTAATAGATCCTTCACTTACAAACCATTTGAAGAAAGTCGTATATTGATCGACGAAGACAACCCAGTCAATCAACAATACCTATCGGGAATCTTGGAGAAGTGGTTCCTTTCGTATGATTTGGCGAATAATGGTATTGAGGCCTTAGAGTTGTTAGGAGAGCATAAGTATCAATTGGTACTGATGGACATTCGGATGCCGGAAATGGATGGCTATGAGACGACGATCCGTATCCGATCGAGTGAAGATAATCCCAATACCAACATTCCGATCATCGCTCTGACCGCCTCTGCCTTGGTGGATGAGAAGGAAAGAGCGCTGGCTGCGGGCATGAATTATCATCTTACAAAACCTTTTTCCCCTGAGGATTTGGGTTTAGTTTTATCGAAGTTTAACCTCATTGAAGCGGTTGAAGTGGACAAACCGGAGAATTTTACCTTTAATAGCGAACTTGATGCAGACTACCTTGACGAATTCTACCAAGGTGATTTACAACGAGCAGCACTAATGTTCGACATCTTTCTCAAAGTCATTGATGGCGAGATGGATAAACTCCAACAACTGAAAGAAGAACAGGACTGGAATGGATTTTCTTCCCAAGCGCATAAGATCAAACCTAACTTTATGATGGTGGGATTGCGAGACTTCAGTGAGAAAATGAAGTACTTTGAGGGCGCGAAAAAATATGCTGATTTAAGGAAAATGATTAGTTTGCAATTCGATGAGGTTAGGCGTGATTTCGATACTTCGAAAACACTTATAGAAAAAGAACTAGTTAGACTCAGGGAATTCACCTAATGATGACTTGCATAATTGTCGATGATGATGAAATGGCCAGGGCTTCCCTGGAGTCTCTTTGCACGAAGATAGAAGAGCTAAAAGTGGTGAAGACCTGTGAGAACGGTTTGGACGCCATGAAGTTTCTGAAGAGCAACAATGTCGATTTAGTATTCCTCGATATTGACATGCCTGACTTCACAGGTATGGATTTAGTCAAGTCGGTCGACAACCTTCCTCAGATCATTTTCACGACTGGACATTTGCAATACGCCCTTGAAGCTTTTGAGTATCATGTAACGGATTTTATTCCGAAGCCGATAGAGTTTCGACGATTGCTCAAAGCGGTCGAGCGGGCCAAGGAACTCCAGACTAATGTGGACACTGGCAAGGACTTGCAAAATGATATTTATGTACGGGTAGATGGCCGCTACATCCGTTTGGACTTCGAAGATATCCTCTACATCGAGTCATTGGGAGATTACGTTACCTTCATCACCAACAGTGGAAAGCATATTGTCCACTCTACCCTGAAGAATATCGATGAGAAGATCAAGAGTGAAGATTTCCTCAAAGTCCATAGGTCTTACATTGTCAATCTGACAAAAATTGTGGACATCGAAGAGACCAACCTGGTGATCAAAGACAAGGTGATTCCGGTCAGCCGGGCTCATCGACCGGTGTTGATGCAGAAGATCAAGACCATCTAATCGACAAATCAGTAAAATTTCAGACAGGCGGGCTTACTTAGGGTGGTGGGTGTGCCAAAAGGCGTCAACGTTCCGTCTGATTGATCTACACGAAACGCTACAATGCTATCACTTTCCTGATTGGCCACAAGAATAAAACTACCGTCAGGAGTGATCGCGAAGTTGCGAGGCGTATCGATTCCTCGCGATTCAAATCCAACAAACGTTAACGAACCATCTTCAAGGATCTGGTAAATGGCCAAACTATGGAACCCGCGATTGGAACTGTAGACAAATCTCCCGTCGGGAGAGACGTGGATATCTGCGGCTTTGCTAAAATCCGTGAAGCCATCGGGCAGGGTGCTCAACCGTGATATCGGTTCGAAGTCGCCAGACGCGTCGATTCGGAACGACATGATGGTGTTGGATAATTCATTGACAACAAACACCCAAGGTTGGGTAGGGTGGAAGTCGAGGTGACGAGGACCATCTCCGGGCTCCATTTTGTGGGCGACTGTTCCTGTCAATTCGCTTTGACCTGGGACAGGCGAATACTTCAAGATCTCATCTGTACCCAGATCCACGACATAGAGGCGTCCCGATGGGGCATGGAAAGTATTGAAGTGCGCATGAGGCCCCTCTTGCCGTTGAGCATTTGGCCCGCTGCCGGAGTGACTGTAGGGAACAGCTTCTCCTAGAGGACCTCCTTCCACGGGAAACAACGCTCCATCCCCGGAGGTGTAGTTGGCCACAGAAATCATGGAGTTATTCGCATTGATAGCAATATGGCAAGGGTGAATGCCAGCTGAGCCCTTCGTCTCTAAAAGATCCAGCGTCCCTTGATCATTCCACTGAAAGACGCTCACTGATCCACCGTCCTGTTCATTGACCCCATAGACGTACTTTCCGTCGCTGGAGGGTACAACAAAGGACGGATCCATCGAGTAGGCTGCCAGGCGAAGGTTCACGAAGTTACCGGTGGTCGTGTCAAATTCTGCCGCGTAGATTCCTTCGCTGGACCCCGCAGTGTAGGTGCCGATCAGAAAAGGCAAGGTGGTCGCAGGAGCAGTCGCATCAGATGAGGTAGTACTAGCTGTGCCGCTGGAGGTACTGCAACTAGCCACAAAGAGCATCAAGCTGCCCAGAAGCAAGAAGTTTTTCATGTAACGAAGCTAGCCAAATACTCCTGAGATGACTAACAGATTTGGAGCTTACTCTTCAAGGTTGATAATTATCCGCTGGGTCGTTTCTTGTTGGTTCGTTGTCAGTCTCAAAAGATAGATACCAGGCTGCAGTCGGTTCGGGTTGAAGCGATGATTCAGTCTTTCGTTTGTACCAATGAGCTCCGTATGCCTGTATACGCTGCTCCCTGCATTGTTCAATAATTGGAGCGTCACTGGTTCTCCGGCCTCCAATCCGGACACTTGTATGACCACAGGTTCTCCGAAATTTGGGCTGGGGTAGATGTTCATCTTCAAAGGTCCCCGTGAGCCCATTGAGACGCGCTCGATTGGAGAATAACTATACTCACCGTCGAAATCTACCTGCTTCAGCCGATAATAGCTCACTGGAGAGTAGGGCGCTTGATCTTTCGTATGGTAATCTACAGGAGAAACGCTGGTACCCGCGCCAGCGACTTGCTGGAATACCTCCCAATGAGTGCCTGCTCGGGAGCGCTCCACATCGAAATGACTGTTGTTTGTTTCGGTTGCGGTCGTCCAATCCAGCGCTACAAGACCCTCGACAACTTGGGCGCTGAAGGCTGAAAGCTCAATGGGCAGCGTGGTAGAGGTCACGTCTACGGTGCCCAAAGTAAAGCGGTCCCCGTCCTGAAAGTCCACCGCAGTGACAATGAAATCATTCCCTACAAGCGTACCACTTAGTAGTGGCACATCATTGGTAGAGAAATCAGCATCTCTATCAATCAAAAGTCGCAAATCGTTGCCATTGACAGTGCCCGGTATAGCCGAGACATCGAATGTCACCGTCACTGTTCCCGCATCACCAGTCTCTGCTATCTGCCACACGCGCTTCATTCGCGCTTCGATGGTCGTACCGTCGACATCTACCTGATCGTTTTCATTCATCGAGGCGTCATCATTGCCCCAGGCCAGGAACGTCTCGTCGGCCGAAAGGCCCCCTGGCTTCTCCATGGTTACAATACCATCGTCATTGGAGCTTTTGGAGATGAGCTTAAGAAGGTTAGCGTCATCGTCTCTGCCGATGCCCGATACATCAAAGGAATAAGTGGCATTAGCCGTATTGTCCCAAATCGTAGATCCCGAAGAACTGATCATATTCTGACCCAAGGTCAATCCGTATTTCAGCGCCAAATAGGTCTCAACCTTTTGAGCATCCAATGCAGAAAGGTCTTCGTCATACAAAATGATTTCTGCTATCAAACCGTCAAACCCTCGACCACCGTTGTTGGACAGGCCAAAGGTTTTGGATTGTCGACCGATCATGAAGGGGCCGCTTCCTGAATCGTCATCGGACGCTTGGTTAATTTCTGCTGTGGTCAGTTGGTTGAGTAGAGGAATAGGGTCAGAAGCAATGAAGGTCCCATCCAGATAAACGTATTGCTCATTGCCAAAGTCGATCTGTGACCTCATCAAAGTGGTGGTTGCCCCTCGGGTGTGAACGCTCTCTGTTTTGACGCCGTTAGCGCCTGTTGGTGTATGCAGTCGGTAGAAGTCACTGCTGTAGCCAATCCCATAGCTTTGGGTATCAAGGTTACCGAAATCGAAGATCATCGGCGCTGTTTTGGCTGCGACATTATCCGGTCTTATGATGGCAAAAGCCGTCAGCCCAGTGCCTGTCGAGAAGATATAGTCGCTTCCAAAATCAAGATGCACCGTCTCTCCGTCAAACTCAAGCGCATTGTTGAAGTTAAAGTTGGACAAATTTGCCCTTAGGGTGGGGGGTAGGTTGTTGTCGGCATCGGTGGCATCGTTTGTGCGGCTACCGGATATGTCCTCCCATGTGTTGACTACTTGCCCATCTGTGGCATCATTGACACCATTTTTGGCGCCGGTACCCGCATCAAGCCATACTTGCAATCCCGATGAAACGCCGCCTGGAGCGGGTAGCTGAGCGTTGCCCAAGGTAAAAAGGTCGCCATCCTGCAAGGAGACCCCCGTCACCGTAAAATCGTCGCCAATCAGTGTGCCGCCTTGAGGGGCTACGTCGTCAACAGCGAAGTCACTGCCGTCTCGGTCAATCAGTAAGAAGAGATTACCTCCTACTTTTTCGCCGGGGATACCTGACAGGTCGAAAGTCAAGTCTACCGTACCCACGGACCCGGTGCCTTGAACCTTCCAGACGCGTTCTAGCCGCACTTGTATGGTAGTCCCGTTGACATCCGTTTGCTCACTTTGCGTGAGCGGTAGATCGTTATTGCCCCAGATCAAGAAGCTGCCATCGTTGGTCAGTGATGAGGCTTCAATCGTTACGATGCCATCACTATTATTGCTGCGAGACCTTGTTTGATTCAGGGCCGACCTACCATCCAGCCCAATTCCTGCGATGTCATTGTTGTAGCCGGCATTGATGGTGATACCCCAAACGGTGGACCCATCGGACCTTTTGTAGTCATGGGCAAGGGTGATGCCGTACTTCACCGCCAGATAGGATTCCACGCTCTCCCGGTCGTTGTCATCATGCCGCTGATTGTAGATGACCAGTTCGGCCAGGTTCCCATCGAGGTAAAAATCTTGTAACGCATCGGTCTTCAACCCTCCAATGCTAAACCATCCGGTGGCACCGATCGCCGGATCTATCTGACCATCGTTCCTTCGCCGGTCGAAGGCACCGTTGCGCCAAGCCACCCAACTGGAGTCGGTGTTGCCATCCTCAACGACTACGGCGTTTATCGCAAAATCTGAAGTAACGGGGTTGCTGTATGTGGGTCCACCAGGCTTGCTCCACGCCGCAAATTCTGTCCCGAGAGAGACCTTGGAGTTATTGTCTCCCCCCTCGTCCATGTGAATAAATGCATTGCCATTTTCACCAGATTTATTGGTGTTGTATACACCATAAAGGCTGACAGCTGTAGTGGTCCGATAGGCCGTATGTAGCACGTCTTCTTTGAACAGCCATTCTCCGTCTTCCATTTCTATGACCGGGTTGAAGTTAAGCGCATCTTGCATTACGGAAGGCCGCTCTGCCGGTGTGGTTTGTGTCACCTCAAGGATATCTAGATTGGCAAATTCATTTTCCCATTCGTCAATGACCCCACTGGTTGCTGTGCTTCCGGCGAGTTTCACACGAGTGGAGTTGGCTTTGAACCAGTTGGTGATACCGCTGCCGATACCCCCTGGTGCGATGGTGCCCAGTGTGAAAAAATCTCCGTCATTGAAGTCGACTGATACCTCCATATCCGCTCCATTTTCGTTCAAGAGATGCTGGGAAACTGACCCAGCCGTAAAAGAACTGTTGTCACTTACAAAAAGGTGGTAGGTTCCCGAGGGTAGGTCCGATGCCGCGATTCGTAGGGTAACGTTACCAATGGTGCCCGTCTCTTGTACCTTCCATATCCTGGCGACCGCCGCATTATCCACTCCATTGACCGTGCTGCCCAAGGTAGTCATATCTCCGCCGTTGTCACCTAATACCAAAAACTCCAGGTCATTGTCGAAGCTGTTTGGCGTAGCGTAAGATCCGCCTTGGTCCGTAAGCGCAACCCCTAGCACTGAGCCCGCCCTGGTGGATTTCGATTTTACTTGAGACAATTGTGAAAAATCGTCCCTACCAATGCCTGTCACATGGTTGTGGTAGGAGGCATTTGCTCCGCTTAAATCTCCATCCCAAATGATTGCATCGTCAGAGGCAATGTAGTCCCCTTCAGCAATCGCACCGTCATTGTCTGCATTCTCAAGTGTGATGCCGTACTTCAAAGCAAGGTAGGACATGACCTTTTGTCGATCGGCAGCAGATTGTGCTTGACTAAATAGTACCATTTCCGCTATATCTCCGATGGCATGAAATCCCGCGGATGTACCATTCACGAGAGCACCAAGTCCAAAAGTGCCCGTCTCTGAGGTAACGGAAAGTCCAGTGTTTGCCCAGACGTACTCGCCGTTTTTGAAACCGGAGTAGTTGGCTCCATTCAAATCATTGGTGATCAATACGGGATCTGTCCCTAGGTATGTGGCTGCCCCAACGGAATTGCTACCATAATCATTATTAAATGCAGCCCCAATAGAAAAAGCGCTCGTGCTTAGAGACAACTTTCCGTCATTTCCACTTCCTGTTTCTTTATGACCCCAAAAAGTGTTGCTACCTCCTGGTTTCAACAAGACGGTATAAATCGTAAAGGAGGTATTTCCGCGAAAATCGTCACTGTCCACGTTCTCTTGATAGATATCGGTCGTTCCATCGAATCGTACGACGGGATTGAAGTTCATGTCACTGTCGACAATCTCGGGTTCTCGACTACCGGTACTCTGTGTCAGAGATGTCAAACTCGCGTTTCCTACTTGATTGTCCCACTGGTCGACGGCCCCGGAAGTGACATCCAATCCACCATTCTTAACATCGGCATCAGCCTTGAACCATCCTGCCAAATCACCTACTATCCCACCGGGAGCTGTTGGGGTTGTGAATAAAGCGACATACACATCTTCATTGTTTGCGGTGTTTCGATCATCCTCCTCCCAGGTGACAAATGTCCCGTCGCTCTCGTTACTGATGATCTTCGGAAACCGCTGCTGATTGCTTGCTGAAGAGACGGGAGTGCCCGCTGTGGGGTAGGTCAAGCTCCCGGAAGAGCTCAGGATATTGCCCATGATGTCTGCATTACTCGATCCACTAGAGAAATCTGAGTAAACGACAAAAGCCCCACCGGTACCATCTGAGACAATATCTGGCTGGCTTTGATCGCCGGATCCGCCCCCGGTAAGAACACCGTCTGCAGTCCAGAGCAATGACCCATTGCCTGAGGCCCGATGGGCATACACATCGTTGTCGCCGCTCCGGAAGTCCCGCCAGGCAACTAGTAACCCGTCAACACCGTCGAAATCAATAGCAGGCGCACTTTGGAAGCCGGTAGCCGTACATAGCGCATTGCCATCAGCCACCCATCCGGTGACTCTGCTCCCGGAAGCATCGAGATGCTGAGCGTAAATGTCTGCTTGTGCTACTCGACCGTCGCTCCAGGCGATGAAAACACCACCACTACCATCTTCGACAATTGTGGGGCCTATTTGCTGCCCTGAGGCTGTGCAGACCGCGACTCCGTCGGCGGTCCAGCTGACCGAACCGCCAGAAGTGATCCTCTGTGCATAAATGTCTTGATTACCACCACCAGGGCGCTTGTCGATCCATGTCACAATGGCTCCTCCGGCCCCATCGGTCGCGATCGCAGGTATAAGCTGTTCGTCAGCAGCGGTGCATAGGGCTACACCATTTGCTGTCCATTGCGCAACCCCTGCGGCATTGAGTTTTTGGGCGTAGATATCTAGCACGGAGCTCCTCTCGTCGCACCAGGTGATGATAGCGCCCCCACTACCATCGCTGACCATAGCCGGGCGTGTATTGAAGTTTGAATTGGTAACGTTGACAACCTGTACCCCATTGGCTGTCCACTGTACATTGCCGTCCTGATCGATGCGTTGGGCATAGATGAGATCGTCACCGCTTCTCGCGTCGGTCCAGGCAATAATGGCCCCACCGCTGCCATCTGAAATGATGACTGGATCATCTTGCACGCCGGTTGCTGTACAAATGGCCACACCGGCAGCAGTCCAAACCCGACTTCCATCTGTACCACTGATCTTCTGAGCGTAAATGTCGTTGTTACCACTTCGATTGTCGGTCCAGGCTACGAGGAGATTGCCACTGCCATCGGATGCAATCTGGGCGTCCCTTTGATTGCCAGTGCCAGCGTAGACTTCGTTGTTGACAGTCGGTAAGCCCCATTGGGCATTCACTGAGGAGTAGCAAGTGACGGCGCAAAGAAAAAATATGCCCCTGATGAGTTTTGACGATGAGTAGATCATAGCTTACGGTGGTTGCTACGGTATATGCAATGATCCGGACTTTTGTCTACTCTAAGGCAAAACTTTCGGTGAATGAGCGAAATAGATGGCTAAGTGTAGTGAAAACCACCTAGAGACCTGGTACTCGTTGGATGACAGGCATTTGGATCCCCCTGTTCGTCAAAGAGTACGCCTTTAGTTCATGGCTTTTCTTATCACTTTGCTAGTAAGCGCATACTTTTCAGTACAGGTGAGAACCGCATCACGGGATCCACTTGATCCCACCGAAGTCCGGCTTTCGCTTCTCAAGAAATGCGTTGCGGCCTTCTTTGGCTTCATCGGTCATGTATGCCAGACGGGTCGCCTCCCCAGCAAATACTTGCTGGCCTACCATGCCGTCATCGGTTAGGTTGAAAGCGAACTTCAACATCTTGATGGAGGTGGGCGATTTTTGTAGGATCTCTTGGGCCCATTGATAGGCAGTGGTTTCCAATTCATCGTGCGGTATCGAGGCGTTGGCCATGCCCATCTCGACCGCCTCATCTGCACTGTAGTTGCGACCAAGGAAGAAGATCTCTCGTGCCTTTTTCTGTCCCACCATCTTGGCCAGGTAGGCGGAGCCATAACCCCCGTCGAAGCTTGTTACATCGGCGTCTGTTTGTTTGAAGATGGCGTGTTCTTTGCTCGCTAGCGTCAGGTCGCACACCACGTGTAGGCTATGACCTCCGCCAACTGCCCATCCCGGGACCACGGCAATCACTACCTTGGGCATAAACCGCATCAGCCGCTGCACCTCGAGGATGTTGAGCCGGGGCATCCCTTCATCGTCAACGTATCCCTGGTGTCCTCTGGCGCGTTGGTCACCG
>JBCCXG010000029.1:0-18746 GCA_039191945.1 Bacteroidota bacterium | reverse complement strand
GCTGCGAAAAACAAAATCGGAGCACTGCTCATCGAGGGTTGGAATACCGGCTGGGAACGATGGATTGGTTTCCCGGACCGGGAGGGAGTATTCGACTTCTTGACACCATATCCCGACTACGATATTGAAGAGGTGGTGAATTATGGCCGGGAGCAGGGTGTGGCACTCATCATGCATCATGAGACATCCGCCGCACCTCGTACTTATGACCAACAATTGGATACCGCTTACCGACTGATGAAGTCTCTAGGTATCCACGCGGTCAAAACCGGATACGTTGGCCCTATAATTCCGGAAGGAGAACGACATCACGGACAATGGATGGTCAACCATTACCACCGCGTTTTAGAAAAAGGCCTGGAATATCAGGTCGCTATCAATGCCCATGAGCCCATTAAAGGCACAGGAAAAAGAAGAACCTACCCTAATGCCATCTCACGGGAAGGGCTGCGGGGTCAGGAATTCAACGCATGGTCCGTAGAGAAGGGTAATCCCCCGGAGCACCTTACAATAGTCCCTTTCACACGCATGCTTGCTGGACCCGTAGATTTTACGCCTGGCATTTTCAATATTAAAATGACTCCTTATAAGGACGGGGTCAGTCAAATCAACACAACATTAGCTCATCAGTTGGCACTCTATGTGGTCTTGTACAGCCCAGTACAAATGGCTGCGGACCTGATTGCGCATTATGAAAACCAACCGGCTTTTCAGTTCATCAGGGATGTGGCTGTCGACTGGAGCAAATCTAAGGTTTTGGATGGCGAGATTGGCGATTTTGTCGTGATTGCCCGAAAAGAAAGGGACGGAAACCGATGGTTCATTGGAGGCGTGAGCGATGAGAACGAAAGGGTTTTCGAACTAGACTTCCAGTTCCTTGCTGAGGGGCAGACTTACCAAGCCATCCGGTACACAGACGACACGGCGTCTCACTGGGATTTGAACCCCACCGCCATTGGAATCGATACGCTTTCGGTCGAGCGTTCTTCATCGATGTCCTTGCGCATGGCGCCAGGAGGTGGGTTTGCAATCTCGCTGACTCCGCAATGATGACACCAATAAGTTAATCGAGCAATATCTATCGTTGATCCTCTCCGCATTCGAGTAAGCATGCCTACGGTCAAACTGCCGGTAGGTACTGGCGATACAAGCAATAAATAACCCACGGTGGACCACTCCTTAGAAATGTCGCTATTTTTAGCGCACCATGGAAAGACGAAGATTTCTTGCTTCTAGCTTCTTGTTGTCGCTTGGACCCAGCTCTTCATGGAGTGCTCCCCCGTCCAGGCTAATCCCTCGTGCACTGTCAAAAGGTGATACCGTCGGGCTGGTGACTCCCGCCAGTGCAATAAGCCGTTCAGCCTTTGAAAAAACACTGGATAATATCGAACAGCTCGGATTTCGGGTCAAGTTCTCCGACAACCTCAGGGTTCGCCGTGGCTTCTTGTCCGGCACCGACAAACAACGTGTGGAAGACCTGCATCAAATGTACCAAGACCCACAGGTACAGGGGATCATTTGTGCTAGGGGTGGGTACGGCAGTGCTCGGCTGCTACCACTACTGAATTACGACCTCATTCGGAACCACGCCAAACCCCTGATTGGATACAGCGACATCACGGCATTACATCAAGCCATCTATCAAAAAGCAGGCGTGGTTGGGTACCACGGTCCAGTAGGTGCCTCAGACTATAATGATTTCACGGTCGACCACTTCCAGGACATTCTGCTGAAGGGCAAGCGACTTAAGATAAGCACCGAGGATCCGAAGGTAATTCGATCTGGTCAGGCTGAGGGCATTCTAGCTGGGGGTAATCTCTCTCTACTATCTAGCCTAGTGGGCACGCCATATGAAATGAGTTACAGGGGTCACCTCCTGTTCATTGAAGAAATTGGTGAGTCCGTCTACCGAATCGATCGGATGCTCACGCAGCTCAAGCAAAGTGGCGTCTTGGATGGGGTCAATGGCATTTTGCTAGGCTATTTCACCAATTGCGATGAAGAACCCTCAGACCCTGGGTTCGAAGTATCCGTCGGCTTGATGGAAGTATTCGAAGAACAATTTGGTGATCTAGGCGTACCCATCCTAGCCGGGATGCCTTTTGGACATGAGTCGCACAATGTCACACTACCCGTAGGCATCTCCGCAGCGCTCGACACCTCCAAGAAAGGCATCAAGCTTTTAGAGGGGCCGACGTCCTGATCAGCCAATCCAGAAGATATTATTGAGATAAGGCCAGAGCGTCCGTCACTTGTTGCCGATCGAACCCTCATTACTATCGCGACAGCGTCTGGAATTGATAGAATCGTTTTGGGCCCATAAACAGTCCGTGATCCGATCATGCGCTAGGGCCAACGGACCTGACCTCCGCCGGGAGAGCTACGGGACGCTCATGACCTGCGTAGGATCAGAAGGAATTTCAAAGGAATGAATCATCGGCTAAAGCGCCGATATGCAATAGAACACCTGCGCGGAGTGCCAGCAGCGTACAGTCGAAAGGGCAATCGAACGATTAAACCGAGGCCTGAACAGGGTCCGTGATGCCATTGGCCGACGGCCAAGAAAGTCAGGAAATGAAGGTTTGGGCGATGATTGTGATACAACTTTAGATGATTGCATATGGAAATAGTGTGCTTGCGGCAAGGGGGTCCGTTCATGATGGCTTTTTGGTCCGGACATTGCCCTTGTGTTGGATTGATTAGGCCTTCATCGCATTGAGGATCCAGTAGAAGAAGAACATAATACATAGGCACTTTTCATGCGCTTTGCAACGCCCGATTATTGATCCTGTGGTGTTTAATCGCACATTTTTGGTGATTCCACTGTAGGCATTTGCTCACAATTGCAAAACACCAATACCTGTGTATGATGCGCTTTCAGTTTATACATTGTAGGCGACGTGACCCTTCGCTCTGTGCTCCTGATTAACAGGCGTAAGTGAATCGATCAGTTCGGCACCTGATCGCAGAAAGACGCAAAAAACTGCAAATAATCGTAGGTACATTCGCATGATCCGGTAAATTTGAAAGGTGTAAAGACTGGGATAGGGCCGCGCCGTTCGCCGTAGCTCCCGTTTCAGATTAGATTTTATCAGGCTCATACATAATCAATTGGCTTACATTTGATCGCAATTGGAAAGCGATCCATTTGTCAATTCAGATTATACATTTATGAGATATTTATTGCTTATCACCGTGTGTGTGCTGGCGCAGGCCGCCAGTTGTCAAGAAGAGAATAAAGCCCCTTGGGCAGTAACTGAGGTTCATCGAGAAGTTCCGAAGGTCACACCGAGTGTCGATCATAGCGCTCCCTCTGATGCGATCGTGCTATTCGATGGATCTTCTACTGATGAGTGGCAAAAAGCGCCTAATAAAGACGTCCAGGGTTCAGAATCCATTGCGTGGAACATCGAGGGGGAAGATCTTGTGGTAAACCCCAGGACGGGATCCATAGTCACTAAAAAATCATTTGGCGATGTCCAGCTCCACATTGAGTGGAATGCGCCCGTCGCCGATGGCAAAAGTGGCCAGGGTTACAGCAACAGTGGTGTCTTCTTTATGGGCAAGTATGAAGTGCAGGTCTTAAATTCTTACGACAGCGAGACCTACGCCAACGGGCAGGCTTCATCCGTCTATAAGCAACACATTCCGATGGTCAACGCCAGCCGACCTCCGGGAACCTGGCAGTCCTACGATATCGTCTTCATGGCTCCTCGTTTCTCAGAAAAGGGTACGCTGGTTTCACCAGCTCGGGTCACAGTCTTTCACAACGGCATTCTAACTCAAAACAACGTCGAACTCCTTGGTCCCACCCAATTCATTGGGGTGCCGAGCTACGAAGCGCATGAACAGAAGCTTCCGCTCTCGCTTCAGGACCATGGGGATCCTGTACGTTTTAGAAACATTTGGATACGAGAACTTTGAATCAATCACACGAAACCCCAAAAGAAGAGAACAAGCCTAAAGAAAATGTAGAAGAGGTCTGGAAGGATTGGAGCCGCGACGACTTGAGGTCCAAGTTCAAGATTTCCAATTTTGGCCGGGTTCTATCCTTCCCATCGAACCGACCTGATGATCCCATTTTGCTCTCCGGTTATAAAAATGCCGGATACCACGCCATCCCGACGAAAAAGAAAGATGGCAAAAACACACTCATTTACATTCACAAGCTAGTTGCGGATCTCTTTGTTCCTAATCCCAACAATTACAAGAAACTGGTCTTCAAAGATCGAAACCGCACCAACTGCCATGCCAGCAACATTGAGTGGGTTTCGAAGGAAGTCTATGCGGACTACATGCGTGAGCGCAAAAGCATCTACGACTATAAGCCTGACTTCAAGCCGAATACAAAGCTGACGCCTGCAAAGGTCGCTTTACTCAAGAAGATCATACACGATCCCAACCGCAAAACCCGTTACAAAATCATTGCCAAGCGCTTTGGCATCAACATCACTACCCTCTTTTCAATCAAGAGAGGAGACAGTTGGAAAGATGTAGAACCTTTGCCCTAGGTAGTTTGGCGACCAGTCGTGGCTGGTGTACTATTAACCCTGATGCTCTTCTTTCAGCAGATCATTGACCGCTTTCACCGGATTAAAAGTAATCACCGGCACCTCGACGAAGATTGTATTCCAATGAGCCATGCTCCCATTCCACAAACCGGGTAGCTCCTGGGCTTTGAGTGCCTTGCCATCTTTCGATTTCTCAGTGACGAAGCCTGCCAACGGATCATAGTATTGCATCAGATCGAACGGTTGCCCCTCAAAGTCCCTCAGGGAGCACACCACATCCACTGGATTAAAGTGTGTGGCACTACTAAATATTTTCTGCTGTCCGGCATCCTCCAGATTGATCTGGGCGGTCTCCACAATCTGCAGCGAGGTATTGCCATCTGATCCTTGCACCCAGAAAGGACCTCCTCCGGGGTCACCATCGCTCTTGACCACACCACAGACCCGAATGGGCCTGTTCAGCACTTTCACCAAATCAGACTTCGACCACTCGCTAGCAAATCGCCAGCCCAGGTGGTCCTCGATAAATTGGGCGCAAACCTGCAGCTCAGCATCAGTCATATCCTGCATCTTGGCCAAGTAACCAAAGATCCGTTCTTGTAATTGCAAGAGAATGCCGCCAATCACCTTCTTGTACTCGATGGTGTCAGCCTTCAGCCGGTCGGGTACGATATTGTCAATGTTTTTCAAGAAGACCACATCCGCGTCAATAGCATTTAAGTTTTCCAGTAGCGCTCCATGTCCAGCAGGCCGGAAGAGCAAGGTGCCATCGTCATTTCGAAAGGGCTCATTGTCCAATGTGACGGCAATTGTATCGGTACCCTGGTTTTGAACACTGTAGCTGATCACCAGCTTGCAGTCAAAGGTGGACTCATAGGTAGGACGGATCTCCTCCACGTGTGACTTGAATGCATCCATGTGCTCGGGAGATACCGTGAAGTGGATGGACACCGCTTTGTTTGATTGCTTCGCGTATTGGCAGCCTTCAACAATATGCTCCTCTACAGGGGTCCTCACCATATCACCCTCTTTGTGAAAAGACAATAAACCTTTGGGCAAGGCCCCGTAATCGAGGCCGTCTGCTTCCAGCAGTGCGCGAATGATCGCCACATACTCCCGAGAGATCTGTGCTTCCTGCAGAGACTTGCCGTGAAGGCTTTTGAATTTTGCTGACAGCTGTTGATAAAAAGCGAAATCCTCGATTCGCTTGAAAAACTCGAAGATCGTACCCTTTCCTTGATCAGCGATCAGCTCTTCATAGTCTTGATCCGTGCCTTTGTAGTCAGCAACAAATCCGAAGAGCTTTTTAAACATCCTCGTCGCAGCCCCAGAGGCGGGCACAAACTTTACGATACTCAAGCCCCCGAGCTTGCCCTCATAGTCGTTGATGGCTTTGGATTTTTCATCCGCCGTCAACTTCATGATGCCGCTGCCCTCAAGCGCAGGTGCCTGAAGGTTGGCAGGTGGGTAACCCTGACGAAAGGCATCGATTTGCTGAAGTACCTTGTCTGAGGTCAACCCGTGATGTTTGATCTGGGCGAGGTCTGAGTCACTGAACATGGTGTAGTTTTTTGAAGACGGGAAAAGATAGCATGCTGCCTTTGTAAATCAAACCCACCTAGATTTGATTTTGGGGAGGCGCCGAAAACTTTAGATTTCGATCATTCCTACTTAATTTGTCTTGTAGAAATCAGTGTTCTTATGGCCCAAGATCTTTTTAACATCGCCCCGGCTTTTTATGGAATGAGTATGGTTCCCCAGGCATCTTGGGTCGACTACGGATTTGCTTTGCTGATCATCGCAGGGTCAGACGGGGAAGTATCTGATCCGGAAATGGAGTGGCTAACCATTGAACTTGCCGAAGCATTGGGGGTAGATGAAAAGATCGTGGCAGCCTGGGAGGAGTACGATTTTGATGAAGAACCCCTTGCAGAGGTTTTTGCCAAGATCGATTCTCGGTCCGTGGCCAGCTACAGCAAGCTCTTGCTGTATGACGCAATCCGCATGAGCTATGCCGATGATGAGTATGCTAAAAGTGAGCGGGAAAAAGTGGGTGAAGCTGCCATTATGCTCAATGTCGACAAAGACACGGTGCTGGGTATTGAAGCGCTCGTCGAGCAGGAGAGGGCACTCGAAAAGCTAAGAGCAATCATTCTGTAGCTCGGTCCAGCATGACCTAGACCCGGAGTCAATTGGCATGGGTCACCTAAGCATGATTTCGGTATTCCATTTCGATGCTCACCAGACAATTTACTGACTATTCAATGCCTTGGCGGTATCCAGTACAGGATAGTAGGACGCAAACCGTGCCATCCTTTCATGGTGATCGCAGCAATATAAAAAAGAAGTAGTGAGGTCAAAGAAGGTCCAAGGAACTGTGCACTGTTGGCGGAGTATCTCGCGGATGATGAGCAGTAAAAAGGACAAAAGAAAAAGGCACGACCCTGGGAGGATACGTGCCCTTAATCACCAACCTAACCTAAAAGAAAGTATTTGTATAACGTAAATGTCTTTCGAATTATTTCTTTTCGTTAATCTAATATACTGGATAAATCTTAAATGGTTGCAAAAAAAAGTTGAAATAATATAATTAATTGGTGAGCAGGAAGGTCAAATAAATGAGCATCCAGGTGATCTGTAGAAAAAACCACACTTGACCAAAAAGGCTAAGTTTGAGCTTTTCGTATTTGTTGGTGTAAAAAACCAGGCGGTTGATGGGGTCTTGGAGCTTGATCGACCAAGAAGTTGTTGATACGAGAGTGACCACCAGCGCACAAGCCACCATGCCTCCATGGGCTATGACCAAAATGTAGAGGAAGCTTAAAGCACCTGCCGGAGATAGCATCATTTCGACGGCGATGTCCTTCCATCCCAAGTACTGGAAGGTGAGAAAGCCTAAGCCAGAGGCGATGACCACCGACAGCGTCGTAATGAGGCGGCGGGTTTGTTCCTTTTCGAAGTAGTACATCAGACTTTTGAGGCCCTGCCCCGAAAGGAGTAGAAGTAGCGAACTAACAACGAAGTACTTCGACAAGCCAATAGGAGCGGTTGGTTTTGTAGCGACGTAAGCGATCAAGATATAGAGGAAGACGGCAAAGCTGGCGATCATAAAGGCGATCACAACCATTTGCAAAGGATGGAACTCGTAGTGCCCCTTCGCGGCCGGTCTGATCTTTTCACCTACTCTTTGATCCTGCATATCTCCCTGTTTGCTTAGACTTTCATTGGGAATGATTTAACCGAGAGAACGTAAATAAGGTTGGAATTATTTTTCTGACCCTGGAACATATCGTTGGCAGATTCATTAGTTATCAGAAGTCATAGCTTTGCGGCAAAAGTATCCGAGCAATCAACGTGAGTATAAACGATATCATAGCGGAATACGAAGAGGATGGAACCATCACGACGCTGAGAGAACATTTCAGTAAGGCTGGGTCCGTGTTTTTGAAAGGGCTAGCAGGCAGCTCCGATGCCTTTGTCTGCGCAGCCAGCTCCTTGCCTACCCATCAGCTGCACATGGTTGTGTTGCATGATCGGGAGGAGGCTAGCTATTTTCATGATGATCTTCAGCAGCTGGTTCCTAAGGCTGAGCAGGTCATGCTGTTCCCCACCTCGTACAAGAAGCCCTACCAATTCGAGGAGACCGAAAACGCCAACATCCTACAGCGTGCCGAAGTTCTCAGCACGATCAATCAGGCGGTCGAAAGCACCCTATTCATCGTCACTTACCCCGAGGCGCTCACGGAACAAGTCATCAACAAAAGATCGCTGGTCGAAAATACCTTTAGTGCCTCAGTTGGTGAGCAACTAGACACCAACTTCCTGACCGAACTCTTCGAAGCGTACGATTTCGAGCGATCGGACTTCGTTTTTGAGCCCGGGCAGTATGCCGTCCGTGGGGGTATTATCGACGTCTTTTCCTTTTCCCACGACTACCCGTACAGACTAGAGTTGATCGGAGAGGAAATCGAGAGTATACGGGAGTTTGACCCTGAGTCACAACTTTCTCAGGGCAATCGGGACAGCATCAGTATTATCCCCAATGTGCAGACCAAGCTATTGAAGGAGGAGCGGCAGTCTATCTTTTCCTTTATCCCAGAAAACGCGACGGTTTGGATGAAAGACTATCGGGAGATTGCCGATATCATGAACAAGGGCTTCGACAAGGCGCGTGAGTCATTCTACGACTTGATGAAAATATCTGGGGACACCCAGGTCGTGTTCCAACCAGAAGATTTATTTCTCTCGGGAGACCGATTTATCGATGAAGTCAAGCCATTCACCAAGGTAGAATTTGGCAAGAGAAAATACCTGGATAAGAGCACGGAGATTTCCTTCGACTTCAAGCCGCAGCCTCACTTTCATAAGAACTTTGAACTGCTAGCCGACAATCTGGAAGACTACCAACATCAAGGATTCCGCAAGATCATCATTGCTCAGTCTTATAAGCAGCACGAGCGACTGCGGACGATCTTCGAGGAAGTACGACCGTCGCTTGACTTCGATAGTCTGGTACTTGGGTTGAGAGAGGGCTTCATTGACGATGCCAGGGAGATTCTTTTTTACACCGACCACCAGATCTTTGACCGGTTTCATCGGGCGACACCCAAAGAGCATTTCACCCGCAAAAAGGCCATTACGCTCAAAGAGCTCAAGACCCTTCAAACAGGAGACTATGTAGTCCATGTGGACCACGGAGTGGGGCGGTTTGCTGGACTTGATACGGTAGAGGTCGGTGGCAATCAACAAGAAGCCCTACGACTGGTTTATCGAGATGATGACCTTTTGTACGTCAGCATTCACTCTCTCCATAAAATATCCAAGTATTCCGGCAAAGAGGGCGGACCACCCAGCGTAAGCAAGCTGGGCAGCCAAGAGTGGGAAAACAAGAAGAAAAAAGTCAAGCGCAAGGTCAAGGACATCGCAAAAGACCTTATCTCTCTGTATGCGAAGCGCAAGGCGGCGCCTGGGTATGCTTTCCCCGAGGATAATTTTCTACAAGCAGAGCTGGAGTCGAGCTTTATGTACCAGGACACACCGGACCAAAGTGTCGCAACCGCCGATGTCAAGAAAGACATGGAACAACCTCATCCCATGGATAGGCTAGTCTGCGGTGATGTGGGTTTCGGCAAGACGGAAGTCGCAATCCGGGCGGCATTCAAGGCGGTCAACAATGGCAAGCAGGTAGCAGTACTTGTGCCCACTACGATACTCGCCTTTCAGCATTTCCACACTTTCGCCGAAAGACTCAAAGATTTCCCAATCGTCATTGACTATATCAACCGGTTTCGCACAACCAAGGAGATCACCCAGATCAGGAAGGAACTGGCCGCAGGAAAGATCGACATCCTGATCGGTACTCATCGCATCGTCAACAAGGACATAGAGTTCCTGGATCTGGGTCTGATGGTGATCGACGAAGAGCAGAAGTTTGGGGTGAAAGTAAAGGAGCGCTTGAAGGAAATGCGGGTCAATGTAGATGCGCTTACACTCACCGCGACACCGATCCCCCGGACATTGCACTTTTCATTAATGGGTGCCCGCGATCTTTCAATTATCAGCACGCCTCCGCCGAATCGGCGACCCGTCACAACCGAGTTGTTAGAATTTGACGAAAGCGCAATTCGGGATGCAGTCAGTCATGAGATTCGTCGAGGGGGTCAAGTGTTCTTTGTGCACAACCGCATCGATGATATCGAACAAATCGCCAATGTGGTGTATCGACTGGTACCAGACGCCCGAATCGGAATCGCCCACGGCCAGATGGAGGGTAAACAACTGGAAAAAATTATGCTGAAGTTCATCAACGGCGAATACGACGTGCTCGTCTCGACGAACATCATCGAATCTGGTCTTGACATCCCCAATGCCAATACCATCATCATCAACCGGGCGCACATGTTCGGCCTGTCGGATCTTCACCAGATGCGAGGACGGGTAGGGCGATCCAACACTAAGGCCTATTGCTATCTGATCACACCTCCCACAAGTAGCTTGACGAGCGATGCCCGCAAGCGATTGACCACCCTGGAAGAATTTTCCGACCTGGGAGACGGGTTTAAGGTCGCCATGAGGGACCTTGATATCCGAGGGGCCGGAAATTTACTTGGCAGTGAACAAAGCGGCTTTATCAATGACATGGGATTTGAGGTCTATCACAAGATCTTGGACGAAGCCGTGGCAGAGTTGAAAGAGACCGAGTTCAAGGAGTTGTTTGAAAATGAATTGCTCAATGCTGAAAACCTTAAGAAATTCAAAGCAGACTGCCTGGTTGAGACAGATCTAGAAATCCTGATTCCCCAAAACTATGTGTCTAGCACATCGGAGCGACTGGGATTGTACAGCAAGCTGGACAATATCAAAACGCAGGAGGCGCTGGACGAATTCCGAGATTCGTTGATCGATCGGTTCGGCCCTGCGCCAGTGGAAGTATACGATCTCATCGAGAGTGTGAAGCTGCGATGGAAAGGCATCGACCTCGGATTTGAGAAGATTGCGGTCAAAGGGGGCAAAATGCGGTGCTACATCAATGAGGAGAAAGATGACAGCTACTTTCAGTCAGAGTTATTTGGAGGTATTGTGCAGTTTGTGAAGGACCAAGGCCACAAAACGCAAATGAAGGAATACAAGCGCAAATTGGTGATCACGATTCAGGATACAAAATCGATCGCCGAAGCCCTCGACAGCTTAGAGCAAATGATGCTCATCAGTACGGAATAATTACCGGTCCATACAATAAAACCCGCCATTTCCAATTTAATAGATAGAGATGTTGGCTTAGCTTGCCTTGAAATAGCTATTTTTGAGATATTTGTATTAATTAGTAGCTAAAGAATACGCTACGCAGAAAAAAACAGGTTATGAAAAAATTTGTAGGTGCAGCCTCCCAAGCATTGGCATGTCTTGTTGGTGCCCTAATCTTGAATTCTTGCGTTTTCGGCATAGGCGGAAACAAGGGAAACCCCACGAGCTCTAATCCCGGAAACTACAGCCGGGCAACTGGTCTGGAGTACAATAACGAAGAGGAAGGCGGATTCCTGGTCAATGACTACCGCGGTCAGCCGGAAGGTCCCAACCTTGTGTTTATAGAAGGTGGACGAACCGTACTCGGCTCCTTTGAGGAGGACGTAGTTTACACAAGAGACAATCTCGAGCGGGCAGTTACTGTCGCTTGGTTGTATATGGATGAGACGGAACTAGCCAACATTCACGGGTTGGAATATGAGCACAACAACCCATTGGACTCCGACGAAGTTTATTATCGAAATAACCTGCCAGATACCACTGTATGGGCAAAAGATCTGGCTTTCAATGATCCGTATGTGGATCATTATTATAGGTATCCTGGATTCCGTTTCTTCCCTGTCGTGGGTGTGAACTGGAGACAGGCTGTCAACTATTGCCGATGGAGGACCGACATGGTCAACTTCAAGCTAGCCGCGGACGCCGGTTTCCTTGATCCTGTTGGCGGAGGCGGCGGAGACGATGCTTTCGCCGGCGCTGAGGATGCTTTCGCCGGAGGCGGAGGTGGGGGTGGTACTCGCATCCCGCTAGAATCTGGGGTGGTATTGCCCAACTATCGCTTGCCTACTGAAGCAGAGTGGGAATATGCCGCACAAGCGCTGATCGGTACTCAGTGGCTCAATGAGAACCAAACGCACCGAAGACTTTACCCTTGGGACGGACACGCATTGAGAAATCCTTACGGAAAAAGCATGGGATTCTTCCTGGCAAACTTCAAGAGAGGACGAGGAGACTACGCAGGTATCGCGGGTAAGCTCAATGACGGCGCGATGTTGACAACCTATGTCTATGACTATCCTCCTAATGATTTTGGTCTTTACAACATGGCCGGAAACGTCAACGAATGGGTACAAGACGTTTATCGACCCTTGTCATTCCAGGATATGGAAGATTTCAATCCTGTGCGACGTGACGGCTTCCTGGATAAAGAAGATGGCTACGATGCCGGTTACAGCTTCATCGGAAACGAAACCGCTTACTCTCAGGAAGAAGCGGAGCGAGCGGGGATTTCCATCAGCGAATTCAATCCTGAAAACCCTCCCATGCGTCGCATGAGAGTGTACAAAGGTGGTTCTTGGCAAGATGTTGCTTACTGGATGTCGCCAGGTACGCGTCGATCATTGATGGAAGATTCTGCCACTGCGGCCATCGGCTTCCGATGCGCGATGATCCACGCTGGGTCTAACTACTAAAGAGTTAGCACAAGAGATTATAACCTGAGAAGGGGGTGTCGAAAGGCATCCCCTTTTTTGTGAACCAACAAAATCACTTCACGCCAGTGGCCAATGCGCAGATGGTGATTGAGGTGACGTCGCACTTGAGGAGCTGATCGCTCAACGCACTAATGGTGGCGCCAGTGGTGACCACATCATCGACGAGCAGGATCTTTTTTTCGTAGAGTGCGGTAGGCTTTAATATGTGAAAAGCGTGCTGCACGTTTTCCCAGCGTTGCAATCGGTCTTTTTTCGTCTGAGATGCAGTATTCACAGACTTAACTATGGCATCGGGCATCACAGGGATGTCTAATACTTCGGAGATGCCGAGTGCCAACTGCTCGCTTTGGTTGTACCCGCGGAGTTGTTGCTTTTTGCGATGCATAGGTACGGGGACAATCAAGTCGATGTCCAAGTCAATGTCAGCTTGAAGTTCCTCGGCATAGCGTCGTCCGAAGTACATGCCGATTTCGGGTCTTCCATGGTATTTGAGCGCATGCAAGATGTTTTGTGCCACGCCGCCCGGAACAAAATGTAGATAAGCGAAGGCATCAGTAACAAGTGGGGTATGGGCAAAGTTGTCCCAAAGAGGGTTGGGACCCGGTAAATGATAGTTGGTCTTGGGGAGATCTATCGTGCAGGTAGTGCACAGAAACTCCTCATTAGCTACGAGGATTTGGCTACAATTGAGACAATTTCTCGGATAAAGTGTATAAATGAAATCCGTTAAAAGCCGTTTTGCGTATTTTACAGGAAGCAGCATAAGATAACGCTTCACGTCATGGTTTATCAGAAGGACCTGGAACTACAAAGACGATGGTCCAAGTTGCAAAACTACTTAGCACAAGTTATTGGGAAAAGACCGAAGGATCTGAATGCCGTGCTTTTTCTGATCGGCACACAGGAGCTAGGCAAAGGAAAGCAAACCTTCACCAAGGAAGAAAAGCAGGACCTCATGCATATTGCAGTGTGCAAGGTGTTATCCTATGCTGGCTACTATGAGCTCGATGGCGTTGACAGTGAGGGTTGGCCGCACTGGAAGCTCGTGAAGAAGCTACCCAAATTTGACTTGATCGAGCAGGAGAAATTGCTCAAGATGCATATTATCGAATATTTTGCCGAAGAAATAGGAGTGGATATAGGATGAAGCAGACATTGATCAAAAAACTAGAAGAGTACAAGCGTAGGTTATACCTCAATCGCTTGCTGAAAGGCACACTTTTGTCCGTTATTGTAATCCTAAGCCTGATCTACTTTGGCAGCTTGATCGAATTCAGCTTCGCCTTTGATACCGTAGGCCGAACGATTCTCTTTTTCCTCTTCGCGACGGCATTTTTGGCCATGATGATCTTTTGGGTCATTGTCCCGGTCCTCTATCTGCTCCGGGTATTCCCACCGGTTTCCGACGAAAAAGCTTCGCAGGAGATCGGCCGATTTTTCCCAGAAGTCAAGGATAAACTCCTGAATACCATACAGTTAAGTAAAATTTCGAGAGAGGATTCATCCCTGGTCGAGGCGAGTATCGACAAGCGCATGCAGGAGCTAAGCATCGTACCGTTTGCTCAGGCAGTAGACTTTAGTGTCAATTGGAAGTATGCGAGATATCTAGGCGTGCTGCTGCTCGTCATTCTCATCTCGTCACTTACCTTCCCCAGCATCTTTGTTGATAGCACCAAACGAATTGTCAACTTTAGAACAGAGTACGCTCCGGAGGCCCCTTTTACATTTGTCATCGAGAACGAAAAGTTAGAGGCTTTTAGAAATGAGGATTTTACGCTATCCGTGAAAATGGAGGGGGACCTTCTACCCTCCGATGCCTACATCCGAATCTCCCAGCGCAGCATCAAACTTGAGCAATTGTCCGCAAGCGAGTATCAATTCACCTTTAAGAAACCACACCGCACCATCCCATTCACCCTGGAAGCTTCTGGATTTAGCAGTGGCAGCTACGAGTTGGCCGTCTTTAGTAGACCTGAAGTCAAATCCTTCAACATTGAGCTGCAGTACCCCCGGCATACCGGAAGAGCTGCTGAGGTACTGAGCAACACTGGCAACCTGACGATCCCTGAGGGCACCAAAGCCACGTGGCAGATGTCCACGGCCGAAGCCAACAGCGTATGGGTAGCTTTCAGCCAAGGGGATTCGATTGTGGCCGAGAGAGATGAGAATCTGTTTGAGGCCAGTCGTCAGTTTTTCAAAACGACGGAGTATGAGATAAAGGGTCGAAACGATTACAGTCACAACAAAGAGAAGCTCATCTATCAAGTCACCACCCTTAAAGATGAGTACCCTGTCGTAATCAATGAATACTATGCTGACACCATCTTATATGAATACATCGTGGTAGCTGGAAGGATATCCGATGACTATGGGATAAGAGATGTGCGACTGTTTGCCGACAAGCCGGGTGACAAGCTCTCAGTACCCGTACCTTTCCAGACCAACGGGAAAGATGGATCCTACTATTTCAAATGGAACCTCGACTCACTAGATCTGAAGGATGGCGAGCGAGTTGAGCTGTATCTGCAAGTGAGGGACAATGACGCCATCAACGGCTACAAACAAATCAAAACACCCTCTTTCTTCTTTAATCTACCGTCAAAAGAAGATCTTAAAAACAGCTTAGCCGAAAAGTCTTCCAATGCCGAATCAAAACTCAACCAATCCATTGACGAGGCCCAACGGCTCAACGAAAAGATCAAAGAGCTGCAAAACCGTCTCAAAAGCAAAAAAGACCTGGAGTGGCAAGAGGAGCGACTACTTGAGGAAATCCTGAAACAGCGAGAAAGGTTAGAAGAGCAAGTCAAACAGTTGCAGCAGCAATTTGATGACCTCAAAGAGACCGAAAACAAATTCTCAGAGCGTAGCGAGGAGCTGCAGCAAAAAGCAGAGGAAATCCAAAAGCTGATGGATGAAGTCTTGGATGAAGAGACGCGAAAGCTGTACGAGGAATTGCAGAAGCTGCTTGAGGAGCAAGGCGAGACCGAGGACATCCAACAAATGCTGGACCAAATGTCCATGAATGAGGAGAACCTCGAGCAGGAGCTAGAGCGGACCTTGGAGCTTTTCAAGCGATTAAAGGTTGAAACCAAGCTAGAGCAAGCCACGGAAGAGCTCAAAGAGCTTGCGGAAGAGCAGGAGCAATTGGCACAAGAGACCCAAGACGAGCAAAACTCCATGGAAGATATCCAAGAGCAGCAGGATGCCATCCAGGAGGAGTTCGAGGAACTCAAAGAAGAGCTGGACCAAATCGAGCAGCTGAATCAAGAGTTGAAGTCTCCGGAACCACTCCGCGACTTTTCAGAGGACGAGCAGCAGATTGACGAAGGCATGAAAAAGAGCCAGGAAAACCTGGAAAACAACCAGCGTCAGCAAGGCAGCCAGCAGCAACAGCAGACAGGACAACAAATGCAGCAAATGGCGGAGAAGATGGAAGAAATGCAGGCAGGCATGCAGATGCAGATGATGCAAGCCAACATGGACGACCTGCGCGACATCGTGGACAACCTGGTGAAGCTGTCTTTCAAAGAAGAGGAGCTCATTGCCAATTTTCGTGAGGTACGCCAGGTAGATCCTCGCTTTGTCGAGTTGTCGCAGGACCAATTGAAGCTCAAAGATGATGCGCAGGTAATTCAAGACAGTCTTTTGGCCTTGGCGGGTCGTGTACCTGAGATATCGAATTTCGTCACTCGGGAGGTAACCGAAATGAATCGCAACATCGATGCCGCCCTGCAAGAGCTGAGAGAGCGCAATCGAGGAAAGGCGCTTAGCAACCAACAGTTTGCCATGGCCTCTATGAATAATCTGTCCCTGCTCCTCTCTGATGCGCTCGAACAAATGCAGCAGATGATGGCGATGCAATCCGGACAATCAGGCAAGCCGCAGCCCAACGGCCAGCAGTCCATGGGTGATCTCAAGAAGCTCCAGCAGCAATTGAGTGAGCAAATCAAGGATCTCAAAGAGAGTGGGCAAAAAGGAAGAAAGCTTTCTGAGCAACTGGCAAGGATGGCCGCGCAGCAAGAAATGATCAGAAACCAGCTCCGGGAATTTGAAAAGCAACTAAAAGGACGACCCGATGGCAAAGAAGCTGGGGACCAACTCGGTAAGATCATCGAAGAAATGGAAAAGAATGAAATTGACCTAGTCAATAAGCGGCTCACTCAAGAACTCATCAACCGACAAAAGGACATCCAGACAAGGATGTTGGAGGCCGAGGAATCGATGAGAGATCAGGATTTCGACAATAAACGAGAAGGCGAAACGGCCTCAGAGTATACTCGCGACCAGCCCGAAATATTTGAAGAGTATCTCAAAGCACGGGAGAAAGAAATAGAACTACTGAAAAATGTGCCACTAGAACTTAGCCCATTTTACATTAAGGAGGTTAACGACTATTTTAGGCGACTGAGTAGAGATAATTAAAGATATCGATGGATTCCATTCAGATTCAGATCCCGTCGCTTTCCGAAAACATTCGGATCATCGAGAGCTTCATTGACAATGCAAAAGACAAGTACGCCCTCAACGATGACATCTACGGGAACATCATGATTGCCGTCACGGAGTCAGTTAACAATGCCATACTGCACGGCAACAAGATGGACAAAAAGAAAAATGTCGATATCAAGCTGCACCTCGATGACAACGCCATCCGCTTCACGATCCAAGACGAAGGCGATGGCTTCCCTTACGAAGACTTGCCTGACCCCACCGCTCCAGAAAACCTGGACAAACCCGGTGGTCGCGGCATCTTTTTGATGAAGCACCTGTGTGACGAGGTCCAGTTTCAAGAAGACGGTCGCATCGTCGAACTCACCTTTTACCTAAGTTGATCCTTGCTGATCAATTTTCACGCTGAAGACTCTTCGCCACCTCCCTTAGATACAGCGTCCATCGCCCACTGGCTAGAGGACATCGCTGCTAATGAAGGTTTGGAGATTGATGAGATCAATTATGTGTTCTGCAGCGACGAGCATTTGTTGAGCATCAACCGCCAGTACTTGCATCATGACTACTACACGGATATCATCACCTTCGACTATTCAGAGGATGTAATTCTTGCAGGAGATATTTACATCAGCCTTGATCGGGTAAGAGAAAATGCCTCAACCTTTAAGGACACCTTTGAGAGGGAACTGCATCGCGTGATGGTCCATGGCCTTTTGCATCTGATGGGATACCAAGACAAATCAGACGAGGAAGCAAAAGAGATGAGATCGAAAGAAAACCTCGCGCTATCTTTGCTGTGAGAATTCAACTGTTCCACGTGGAACACCTTCCTTTTCAAAACAGTTTATAGTCAGTGTTCCACGTGGAACACTTCCAAACATATGTTTCAGAGTTACGACATCATCGTAGTAGGCGCAGGACATGCCGGCTGCGAAGCAGCTATGGCAGCAGCAACTATGGGCTCGAAAGTGCTCCTTGTCACGATGAACATGAATACCATCGCCCAGATGTCTTGCAATCCCGCGATGGGTGGGGTCGCCAAGGGGCAAATTCTACGCGAGATCGATGCCCTTGGAGGTCAGTCCGCCATCGTCACGGACAAGACCATGCTCCAATTTCGCATGCTCAACCGCTCAAAGGGCCCAGCCATGTGGAGCCCAAGAGCCCAATCCGACCGCATGCGCTTTGCGGAAGAGTGGCGTCTCACCTTAGAGCGCCATCATAACGTCCACTTCTGGCAAGAGATGGTCACCAATATTCTCGTGAAAGACGGGAGAGTAACAGGCGTCCGCACAGCAATGGGCCTTGAAATACATGCTAATGCCGTAATCCTCACCAACGGCACCTTTCTCAATGGTACCATCCATATCGGAACAAAACAGTTCGGGGGTGGCCGCACAGCAGAACGAGCCGCGACAGGCATCACCGAACAACTCGTATCCCTCGGGTTTGAAAATGGGCGTATGAAGACTGGTACCCCACCCCGCGTCGATGGTCGTAGCCTCGATTTCTCAAAAATGGAGGAGCAAAAAGGCGATGAGGAGCCATC
>JBCCXG010000028.1:0-18754 GCA_039191945.1 Bacteroidota bacterium | reverse complement strand
GTCGGAAAAAACATGGCTGTCTGAACCAGGAACTGGCTGAAGTCACCGTTTTCTTCGTTCATTGGCAGCCAAGGGGCGATCGAATGCTCCCAGCAAATACCGCCAAGCAGCGGCGTTCTGATCTTTTTGTTATTAATTTCCCCTTCCATCTGATCAGAATGCTGCACCCAATGAACAAACTGTCCCTAGTCCTACTGGCGATCACCTCTGCTATCCTCTCATTTGGCCAAGTCAAAAAGACGCTGGGTCCCGAGGCATACGATATCTGGCAAGAGATCTCCTCCGAATCAATCAGTCCTGACGGCAACTGGATTTGTCATACCACAGCACCCTATGGTGACGGAAATACCACGCTGCACCTGAAGGAGGAGGGCTCAGGGAAGTTTGCCTACACAAGGGGTAGCCAAGGACATTTCACGCATGATTCCAAGTTTCTACTGTTCACCATCCAAGCTGATTTCGACCGGCAAAGGGACCTGAGAAGGATCAAAACACACGAGGAATTATTGCCGAGAGATAGTTTGGCCATCTACAACCTCGCTACCGGAGAGATTTCCAAATACAGTGGACTCAAATCGCTAAAAGTTCCGGAAAAATGGAGTGGCTATGTGGCCTATCAGTTGCATCCTCTTGCAGACACCACTGGAGGAAAACCTCCAAAGAAATGGAAAAAGGACAAAGGATATCCACTCGTCATACAATCCCTAGCCAGCGATGAACAGTGGCGGTTCCCGAGCGTCACGGACTATGTTGTTGCCAAGGAGGGGCCTAGCATTGCTTTCATCACCAAAGGGGACAGTACCATGGCAGCGGGAGTTTACGCGTTTGACGCTACCGGGGAGGAAACCACCGCGGTCACCCTCAACGACGGATCGTTTTACAGCCTCGTTTGGGATGACGCCGGCCAGCAACTTGCCTTCTTGTTGGACTCGGATACGACCAAAGCTCTAAGAAGGAACCCCGACTTGCTCTATTGGAAGGCAGGTATGGACACCGTTAAAACCCTCGAAAGATCAACGGAGCTGGGACAGGATGAGGTGCTGAGCACCAGCTTTGATAATCACTTTTCGGAAGATGGAAGTCGACTGTTTTTTGGATGGGGAAAGCGTCCTGTCTTGCAGGACACTTCTCTTCTGAAGGAAGAAATAGTTAATGTCGAGATTTGGGGATATCAGGACCAAAGGTTGCACACGCAGCAAAAAGTAGAGCGCGAAGATGACCTGGAGCGGTCCTTCCTGGCCACCGTCAGTCCGTCGTCGGGTGACGTGGTCATGCTGGCGGATCCTGCCTTCCCTGAGATCACGCTCGGAAACCAAGGGAATGGCGAATATGCCCTGCTTACCACATCTGAGCAGTACATGAAGACTGTCAGTTGGGAGGGTTTTCCCGTGCGCACAGACCTGTATGCCGTCAACGTGGACACGGGTAATCGACAACTTATAGGTAACGGAATTCGGGGTAATGCCAGGGTCTCACCCGGAGGAAAGTATGCCTACTGGTACAGCCTCCCCGACTCGGCGTGGTTCACCTACTCCTTTGCGGCCAAGCGGACCTTTCAGGTGACCAACAACGCCGAAGTGCCTTTTTACAGAGAAATACATGATACTCCGTCACTTCCTAACTCCTACGGAACGATGTCCTGGACGGAGGATGACGGACGACTGCTAATCTACGATCGCTACGATATTTGGGAAATCCATCCGGAAAACCAGGTGGCTCCTATCAACCAGTCTGGGAATGGCCGGGCTGAAAGAATAAGATACCGGTACCAAAAAGCAGACAAAGAAGAGCGGTTCATCGAGGAAGGTCAGCCCTTGTTGGTTGTGGGATTTGATGAAGATGACAAGCGCGAGATCCTCTACCGCTGGCACTACGGCCGCAAGGGGTTGACAAAAATGGGTGAAGGTCCCTACCACTACAGTGGATTTGTGCAGGCGGCAGAGGCTGAAAACTTGATGTTTCGCAGAGAAAACTTCATTGACTTTCCCGATATCTACCGTACATCCCTCGACTTGAAAGACTTCCAACAGGTCAGCAAAGTCAACCCACAGCAATCCGATTATCATTGGGGAACCGCAGAGGTCTACTCTTGGACATCACTCGACGGTCATTCGCTGGACGGGTTATTGATCAAGCCCGACAACTTTGACCCTAGCAAAAAGTATCCCTTAATCGTGAATTTCTACGAAAGAAGCTCGGATGGACTCAATAGACATCGTCCCCCCTCCCCTGGGCGTTCCACGATATCCTATAGCCTGTATGCAAGTAAAGGGTATGTAATCTTCAACCCAGATATTCACTACAGAGAAGGCTACCCGGGAGAAAGCGCCTACAACTGCGTCATTCCGGGAGTGACCGCACTCATCGACGAGGGATTTATCGACAAAGATCGCATCGGAGTACAGGGACACAGCTGGGGCGGCTATCAGATCGCTCACCTGATCACCAAAACGGATATCTTCCGATGTGCAGAAGCCGGTGCTCCGGTGCCCAATATGATTAGTGCCTACGGTGGGATCCGATGGTGGACAGGACTCAGTCGAATGTTTCAGTACGAGCAAACCCAAAGCCGCATCGGCGGGACACTCTGGGAATATCCGATGCGGTACATTGAGAACTCACCCATCTTTAATATCGATAAGATCAATACGCCGGTACTGATTATGCACAACGACGCGGATGGCCATGTCCCGTGGTACCAGGGCATTGAATTTTTCGTTTCACTTCGGAGACTTGGTAAGCCCTCCTGGATGCTGAACTATCAAGGCGAGCCTCACTGGCCTTTGAAAAAACAAAATAAGATCGACTTCCAGACCAGATTGGCTCAGTTCTTTGATCATTACCTTATGGATGAGCCTCTACCAGCGTGGATGGCGAGAGGGATACCGGCAACTGAGGTGGGGATCAGACCAGCACTTGAGCTCTTAGAGTCGGACAACGGCCAATAATAGAGGTTAACGGAGCTTTCGCTCCCAATGGTTCGCTTCTCGCTCCCGGTCCAATGCACCCTGCTTGATAGCTTCGGCTAGCTTAGGGTGAGGTTCGCCCTTAGAAGTAAAATGCCACGTATGGCAGTGGTCACATAGATAAATATTGATAGGTCCGCTGCCAGAGGCATGGTATTGCCTGGCATGGTGACTGAGGAGTGCTTCCTCCGCTAGCACTGCAGAATCGTAACAAACCTTTCTTGTGACTGGACAATGCATTAATCATTAAAGTGATATAACATCACCAATGTTCCCGAGAAGGCCGGCTTTTTGTTGCCAACGATCTCCATCACGGCGCCAACTTCCGCTTTGATGACGCCCCGGAGATTGTTAAGACCATGAAGATGTGCCTTCAACACCAACTCGCTGTCCACGGGCACAGGCTGCGTAAAACGTAGTTTTTCAATACCGTAGTTGACCATCATCTTCAGATTGTTGACCTCCAGAATCTGGTTCCACATGTGGGGTATCATAGACAATGATAAATATCCATGAGCTATGGGTCCTCCAAAGGGACCCTCGGCCGCCTTGCTCGGATCGGTATGAATCCATTGATGATCTACCGTCGCATCCGCAAAAAGGTTGATTTGATCCTGCGTTATTTTGTGAGGCTGTGAGTGACCGAGGTCCTTTCCCAGGTAACCGTGAAATTCCTCGTAGCTGTTGATGATGATTTTGCTCATTGGTCTTCGGGATTCAGTGCACGAAGTTAGAGAAATCTACGGAGAGCAGGTATTTCAATCGGGACTTGGGCCTAGGTGTAGCGCCGCATATCCTGCAAGTGCCAGCTTCCTACCGACCTCCATGCGATGTATTCACTTCTCGAGCCATCTACCAGTAGACTTATTTGACTGCCTTTCGCTACCCACACCGTACAGCGCTGCATGTCCAATAGTATTTCTCCCTATCGTTATTTGCGAATCATCACACTTTTACCTCTCTTTAGGGGGAAATTGCCGTTACCAAAGTAAATGATAACCAGTAGCGGCGATGCGTTCGTAGAAGGAGATTAAAAGGGCTTATGGATAACATTAGGCAAAAATTATAATGAATGCTTTATTAAACAATCATTGCATAGCCCATGCATAGCCCAATGGCGCTTTTACAGAGAGTTAAAAGTAAAAATCGATCGGAAGCCGTTGGTAACCCCTTGATTTGCACTTTTCGATTACTGACAAAAAATGCCTCTCCAATCGTCAAAATCACCCGATCGAACGGATTTGTCCAACTTTTACACCGTTAAATGATATTTTAGTAATTGTACAAGCAGATATAGACAAGGCGAAGGAGGTCAATACAAAACATGAATAAGGGTTTATTTTTCGTTTATTTCGTCGGCTTGGTGCACATAAGCAGCGGCCAAGCCATTACTACAGCCATTGAGGACATTACCACGAGATGGGATGAAGAGGCTGAATTACTTTCTACCTACGAGGGGCTGAGGACTTTTTGTGAAGACGATCAGTTTCGCTACGCGATGATTCAAACACTTCGTGACATACATAAATACGACTCTATTCTGTATGGCAAGCTGCTAGATGCGCAACGATATGGCTACGGTAATCATAGAGTCGACAAGACCATCAAAGAGATCGAGAAATTCGAGAAAAAATACACCATGAAGGGCTTCCTGATTTTCCTCTATCAGGACTGCAAGGCAAGCAAGAGTCTCGAAAAGAATGCGGATGACTTAAGGAAAGATCATGGCGACGGTTGGTCATATGACAATCAGGTGTACGTACTCGAAGTCGAACTTGGCAGATATGTGCACCACATCACCAAGAGGGTCGATCAAATTCGCGAACACATCCATCATCTGTACAATTGATTTGAACGGACACTTGATCGAAGAAGAAGCTCATTACTTCTCCCCAGTCCGTACTCATTCGAAGTCTGCAGTGGCAGGCAAGGCTGTTGCCAATTTCTCAATTCTTCTTCGCGCGAATGATGCTGCACCAAGAACTGCAAGATTTCTAGATTGAGTCTCGGATATCTTCAGTGCGATCCTTCCTTTGTAGATGTCCATCAGCGCATCCTCCATGGCTGTCCTGGTCGGTTCAAGCAAGAGATCCCCTGCCTTTGCCACTCCTCCGGATAGCACGAACGCTTCTGGGTCAAAAATCGCGGCGAGATTCGCCATCGCTTGTCCCAACTTTTTTCCGGTCAACTCAAAGGCTTCTAGCGCCAGAGGATCCCCAAGCTGCGCTGCTCTCGCAATGGCGTCCGACGTCTCATACTCGCCTATCGTATTGCCATCATTTGTTTGTCCAGCCTGAAGCTCCTTCATCGTAAGGACGATACCCTTGGCCGAGGCATAGGTTTCCAGGCAGCCGTGCCGTCCACAGATGCACAACCTCCCTTGGGGCTCGACCGTAACGTGACCCACTTCACTCGCAGCACCATGGGCACCGACCAATAGTTCACCATTGACATAGATACCAGAGCCTAGACCCGTACCAATCGTCAACAAAATGAAGTTGTCGTAATCTTTCGCAACGCCGAAGTACTTTTCTCCATAGGCCGCAGCATCCGCGTCATTGAGCAGAAAAGCAGGCACTTTGAATTGGTGCGCCAGGAGCTGTACGATCGGCACATTGTCGCCCCAACTGATGAGATTGTAGGCCTCCTCAATGTACCCAGTCCTCTGATTGCCCTTGGGTGATCCCACACCTACGCCAGCAACCTTGAGTCCAGATTCTTTTAGCCCATCGGCTATGGCCCGATACAGTACGTCAAGGTACTCTTCCAGAGACTCATAGCCCTTTGTGGGAATACTATCGATGAACACTGTCTCACTATCCTCATCGATTGCCCCAAATTTCGTAGACGTGCCACCTATGTCAATGCCGATTACCGCTTTCTTCATGAACTCAGAAGTTGTAGCGCACAAAAGCTTCTATAGCTTCATACTCTGTGAGACCCAGCCGATCGTACAATTGGGCGGTCTCTTTGTTACGATCCTCCGCACGTTGCCAAAACTCTCGCTTATCACTTCCGGGGAATACCGGCGTGTCTTTTTGTGATTGATGTTTGAATATGGCCTTACGCTTAAGCATAAGGTCGGAAGGGCTGATCGGTATGGCCATCTCAATTTCGTGAATCGGCCACTCCTGCCAGGCACCTCGATAGAGCCACAAATAGCAATCCTCGAGCCACTGCTCACCCTTTAGCTTCTTCAAAGTCATCATGATCGCATCAAGACATGTCTTGTGCGTTCCATGAGGATCGCGAAGGTCTCCAGCGGCAAAGATCTGGTGCGGCTGCACATTCTGAAGCAGATCCGAAATAATATCAATATCCGCATCGCTCAAACTACCTTTCTCCACCTGCCCTGTTTCGTAGAAAGGCATATTGAGGAAGTGAATATGGTCTTCGTCCAAACCGCAAAAGCGAGCCGCACTGGCCGCCTCCCCCTTACGGATGAGGCCCTTAATGGTCCGGACCAAAGGGATATCTGCCTCGCCCTGATTCTTCTTATCTCTTATGGATTGTCTGACCTCCCGCCGTATGCTCGTCGCCTTTGCGACGTCCAGACCCGCAGCGATGGCAAAGTCTTCGGCAAAGTCTGCGAACCGCAGGGCATCATCGTCGAAGACCGCAATATTGCCTGATGTTTGATAGGCGACATGGACCTCATGGCCCTGCTCGACGAGTCTAAGAAATGTACCCCCCATCGAAATCACATCATCGTCGGGATGAGGGCTGAAGATGACAACTCTTTTCTGAGCTGGAAGTGCTCTTTCCGGCCGATTCGTATCATCCGCCCCGGGCTTCCCCCCAGGCCATCCTGTGATGGTATGTTGCAGAGAGTTGAAAATCTTGATGTTGAGGTCGTGGGCATTGCCATAGTAGACAATTAGATCTCCCAAATCATTGAGTTTGTAATCGTCCTCTGTCAACTTCAAGATGGGTTTGTCCAACTTCTGACTGAGCCAGATGACGGCATTCTTTGCCATCTTATCATCCCAATCGCAGAGTGATACGACCCAAGGTGTCTTGATTCTGGTGAGCTCAATCGCCGCATTTTCATCTACCAGGACCTCAACATCAGAATGATTTTGTAGGTACGAGGCAGGAATCTCTTTGGATACGGGTCCTTCAACCGCCCGCTTCACAATTGCAGCCTTCTTCTCGCCCCAAGCCATCAAAAATATTCGCTTGGCCTTGAAGATACTTCGGATACCCATCGTAATGGCACGCCTTGGCACCAACTCTTCCCGCACAAACTCGCGCGTTGCATCTGCTATGGTCAGAGGGTCCAGTTTGACAAGCCGAGTCGAAGAGTCACTATGAGAAGGTGGTTCATTGAAGCCAACGTGCCCTGTTCGACCGATCCCAAGGATTTGGATATCGATACCCCCATAGCTGTCAATTCGCTTCTCGTATTCACGACAAAACGGTCCCACCTGGTCGAGAGAGATCGTACCATCGGGAATGTAGACATTTTCCGGTTTGATATCTATATGATCAAACAAATGGTAGTGCATGAAATAATGATAGCTCAGCGTGGACTCCTTTGCCATCGGGTAGTATTCGTCCAAGTTGAATGTGACGACATTCTCGAAACTCAGCCCTTCCTCCCGATGCATCCGAACCAACTCGCGGTACACGTGAATCGGCGATGCGCCAGTGGCCAATCCCAATACGGCGGTTTGCCCGGAATTCTGCTTCTCTTTGATCAATTGCGCAACTTCTTGCGCGACGCGGACACAGGCCACTTTTTCGCTGGAATAAATACTGACGGGGAGTCGTTCCAGGGTTTTTGAGGAATCGTCGAGGATTGGGGTCATATCTTCAATATTTACCACAAAGGAAAAGACATGCGCTCGGAAAAACAAGGGATTTTTAGAATAGTGTGTTCGAACACACCTCCAGTTTGTTCGTGCACACGAAGCTTCTCGCTTATGATAAATTTACTAAATTACGGGGAGCCCGCAAGCGATGATAGAGAAGAAAATGACGATCAAAGACATTGCCCGGCTAGCGGACGTCTCCGCCGGCACCGTGGATCGCGTGCTACACAATCGTGGCAAGGTATCGGCTGACAAAAAAGCCCGTATTGATCAGGTCCTCGAAGAGATCAATTACCAGCCCAACGTCATCGCAAAAACCTTAAAAAACAACAAAATGTATCGGGTGGCAGTGCTGATGCCTGCCATTGGGCAGGATGCCTACTGGTCGAGGGCGATACAAGGCTTGGATGAAGGCCTCAGGGAATTTGGGAGCTTCGGCATCACTGCTACCGTACATCACTTTGCGGTAGAGGATCCTGACAGCATCTATCGTGCTTATGAAGCACTCGAATTTGATGGGTTTGACTGTATTTTGTTGGCGCCCATTTTCGCCCACAATATCGAGAAGATTTTCAGAGACGCCGATTCAAGAGGTGTACCCATCATTGCCTTTAATACCCATCCGAACAAGCAAGTGCATTCTGCATTCATAGGGCAAGACCTGGTCCAAAGTGGCCGAGTGGCGAGCAATCTGATCTGGCTAAGTCAAAAGAAAAAAGGTCGCATCCTTTTATTGCACATCGATGAGACACCCGCATCTGCACCCCACATCGCAGACAAAGAAATTGGCTTCAAATCTTACTTGAGCGAACACGGTTATGATCCCTCGCTGGTGACGAGCCTAGCGATGAACCATGACGATGAGCGGACATTGGTCCAACAGCTCGATGACAGTGGAGCAGTGGACGAAGAATTGAGCGCGGTGTACATTACGACCTCATGGGCCTATGAGGTAGCTGCCTACATCAAGGAAAAGTGCAGTCAAAGCATAATCGTAGGATATGATTTGATAGAACCCAACACACACCTGTTGAAGGAAGGCATCATCACTTTTTTGATCGATCAAAACCCCTACCAGCAAGCCTACCTAGGGATCTCGACGTTTTGTGATCACCTCATCTTCGGAAAACCCCTTCCGCAAGAGCAGCTATTGCCGCTAAATGTAGCATTTAAGGAAAATTTGGATTCTGTGCTGCAAGGCAGACCAGGACTCTCGTAAGTGGATGAATCGTGGTGGATTCTTTGTCGGAAAAGCTCTCGTAACATTTTCGTAATGAAATTTGGCATTTCAATCCATTGTATTACATTTGCCCTCCCATATCGCGGGATGGAGCAGTTGGTAGCTCGTCGGGCTCATAACCCGAAGGTCGGAGGTTCGAGTCCTCCTCCCGCTACGAAACGGAAACCTCGGCAATTCGCTGAGGTTTTTTTATGTCTTTAAAAAGGGATTGAAAGAGACGAAGATCAGGGGTTCGACGCCCCGCAAGGGCCCGTTCTCCGGCGGCGGCTACACCGTGGGTCACCTCCCGCTACGAAAGAGAAATCTCGGCAGTACGTCAAGGTTTATCGCGATAAGTGAGTGATAAAGGTGGGGGGGAAGTACTACTCAACCGTTGATAGCAGATGCTTAAATGCTCTCCTGATAGTGGAAGAGAGATCTTTTCAGACTACTTCACTTTTCACCGAAACCATATGACGGTCAAACCGATTACCTTTATACTCGAAGCCTGCAGCTTATCCTGATAGGCGAGTGCTACCAAGAGAACTACTTATGTCCATAAACAACACGCTGATTTTGACGGGAGAGGATGTGCAACAGATTATACGCCATCATGGAGTTGATCAAATCATGGACCGCACCATTACTGAACTAGAACGATTCCTTCTAGCACACGACGAGATGGATCTCGTGACCCCGGCGAGGTCCGGATTTCACTACTACGAACCACACATGGGACTCGTCGAATGGATGCCCATCTACCAAGGTTCGAAGCAAGTCACCTTGAAAATCGTTGGGTACCATCCGAACAACCCCAAGCTCTACAAGCTCCCTACCATACTTTCTACTACCAGCAGCTATGACAGTACAACCGGGCATCTTCAATGTCTAATGGATGCCACATTGACCACGGCCATTCGCACTGGTGCTGCATCAGCACTGGCAAGCAAATTTTTGGCAAAGCCCACGAGTGAGGTGCTTGGAATCATTGGATGTGGCGCCCAGGCGGTCACCCAACTGCATGCCTTGAGTAGGCTATTTCCCCTGACGAGGGTGCTTTATTGCGACACTGAACCCAGCGCGGAGCAGTCCTTTGAGGAAAGATGTGAACCGCTGGAGATTGACATCAACTTCGAACAAAGTTCCCTTGCTCACATAGTGGGCGATAGTGATATATTATGCACAGCTACTTCCATTGAGCCAGGGGAAGGACCTTTGTTCAGTGACATCAAAACACGAACGCATCTCCATATCAATGCCGTAGGTGCGGACTTCCCAGGAAAAATCGAAATACCACTAGCCCTACTGAAGGAAGCGATGGTTTGTCCAGACTTTCGAGAGCAAGCCCTGGTGGAAGGTGAATGTCAGCAGCTTGAAGCGAATGAAATTGGTCAAGATTTGAAAGAGATCATCACAAACAACATACAAGACTTTCAGAATCAGCGAACCGTATTTGACTCTACGGGGTGGGCACTTGAGGATCAGGTAATGCTCGATATCTTCCAGCGGCTAGCGCACCAGCTATCCATCGGTCGATGGTTATCCATCGAAAGCGTGAGTCAGAACGAAAAAAACCCATATGACTTCCTTAAGGAAGTCGACAAGGTCTTGCAAGAAAACGGGTAACTCACCGGGCCATGTTTCCAGGGATTCCATTTTGATTGGCGATGGTAACTCACCTCACGCCACCTCAGAGGCCTATCGGTACCTTGCAGAAGAGCGCAATGAATTACTCGTCATATCCCACAGGCATCTTTCGAATCGCCGTAGCTAACTCGAAAGCATAACCCCACTTCAGCAACTTATCCTCCTCAAAAGGCTTAGCAATAAAGGTAATACCCATGGGACGGCCGCCTTCCTCGTAACCCATCGGGACCGTAAGACAGGGATACTTAGCAGCTGCCGCGTAGCCGGCCCCGTAGTTGTTGATCGCAAGTATGCCGTCTAAGTCTAGTGTATCCATGTACCGATCAAAGTAGTAGCGCGCGGTATCTTGTAACACCCGCCGTAGCTCTACCAACTCCTCAGCGGTCAGATCCACATCCAAGACCCCAGCAATCCGTCCTTGGCCATAGGGCATACTGGATGCTGAATCCACCTGATTGAAGGCCAGGACATCATTCACGGTCTTCGCGGAAATATTCTCTGAAGTATATCGCTCAAAATACGCTGCTAAATCTAGGCGCATATCGGCGCGCAACAGATCGCCAAAACCTTCCAACTGCACCGCATCTCCTTCACACTGTACCACGGTCGCTCCCAATTTCTCAAGTCGGCCGACCGTCAATCGATAAACTGAATCTTCGAGGAATCGCTTCAGCGCTCCAAAACGTAGCCCCTCTAAGGTGGCCTGGTTCGGATCAAAAAGATAGTCTGCATCCGTGGGTGCAGCGGCAGTCGCTGGGTCCTCCTCATCTTGGCCCGTCATCGCATCCAGCAAGATCGCATTGTCCAACACAGACTTCGTCATAGGGCCCGGTGTGTCCAATGTACTCGAAATGGGTACCACTCCTCCCCGACTCAGCAGCCCGATTGTGGGCTTGAGACCGACCAGAGAGTTGCCGCTGGACGGAGACAAAATCGACCCCGATGTCTCGCTACCTACAGCTGCGGCGGCGTAGTTTGCTGCCATGGCCGCCCCACTTCCCGAACTCGATCCGCCCGTATCGTGTACGCCCCTACCGTAGGGATTCAATGTCTGCCCTCCAACCGCACTCCAGCCGTTTGGGCACCCTAGACACATGAAGTTGGCCCACTCGCTGAGACTGGTCTTCCCAAGGATGATCCCGCCTTTCTCCCTGATCCTGGCCGTGATGAATGCATCATCCGGTGTATTGTCCAGCAGGATGTGTGCTCCGGCTGTAGTCGCCATACCTTCGGCATTCACGTTGTCCTTGAGCAAGACAGGCATTCCATAGATGGGATGGTAGAGTTCTGGCTTTTCTTGATCCAACCGCTTCGCTTCTTCTACTGCATTAGGATTAATTGAGATAATACAATTAAGTGTTTTCGCGCTGTCGTTCTCAAACTTCACAATCCGATAGAGGTACCATTGGGTCAGGAGCTCGTAGGTCAATCGGCCCGTTTCAATATGACCCTGAATGGTCGGAATGTCCTGCTCCAGAATCATGGACTTGAGTGCCTCGTAGTCCTGCTCGCTGAATTCCTTGATTTGGTCACCGACCTGCTGCCAGAGGTCGTTGCGGTCACGCACTCTGGACTGGATCAGCTTGAAACGCATGCGCTCTGACTCGTGGTCGGCATTTGCCCCGATCATTGCCGACTCATCGTAGGGCAACCAAGGCTGTATGACCGTTTCAGGGGCTTTATGGCAGGCCGCGAATAATAAAAGTGTACTGAGCCAAAGTAGGTATTTCATAAGGGTCTGAATAACAACTGATGGGTAATTTAATGGGAACCCACAAACACTCGGATGGTTTGAGCGGTCGAAGCAAAATAGGATGGTACACCTGACAACAGCTACTAGACGGCTGGGGTGAGGACACCAGCTACGCAGGTAAAGGGTTAGGGTTTGTAGTCTGCCCCAGTAAGGCTCGCTTCCTGCGAACGCTGCCAGGCTTCACAATGCGCTTGCAGTGCTGCCATCTTCTCGGAATGGATTGAGGCCAAATTCGTCTCTTCGGCTGGATCGTCGACCAGATGATACAACGCAAACAACGAATCGGGTCCGGGGCGATAGATCTTCCAATCTCCATCAATGACCGCTACCTTCTGCTGGAAACGAAAGACCATAGGATCCCGGCGCCCGGTCTCCCGTTGCGTAAGCACCGGAACCATACTCACACCGTCCAAGGGCCGATCGTCGGGCAAAGATAAGCCCAGTAGGTCCATGACCGTGGGCAGGTAGTCGCTAGTCACATAGGGCTGGGACACGGTGATCCCTCCGGGAAGTGCGTCGGGAAATTCAGCCAATCCCGGAACACGAATCCCACCTTCCTTCAATCCACGCTTTCGTTCGCTGAGGCCATTTGTGATCCCCACACTGCGAGGGCGGTTTTGATTGTTTTCTGGGCCGTTGTCACTAGTGAAGAACGTCAAAGTGTTGTGATGCACGCCCAACGCTTTCAACTCGTCGCGGAGCCGCCCGATCTGCTCATCCATCGCCGTAACACACCCGTAGTAGTGCTGCTGGTTTGCCGGCAAGTCCTTGTAAAGATCTAAATACTCATCACCGGCAACTACGGGTGTATGCGGGCTGTGAAACCAAACGACGGCGAAAAATGGTTGGTTGTTCCGCGCTGATTCTTCAATAAATGGCAGGACCCGATCCATAATGACCCGACTATTGTCACCTTGCAAATTCTCAGTGACTCGCTGGCCGTTTTCATCCCAGTAGGCCGTTCCAAAGTAATTGCCGAAGCCTTGACTCCCGACGCCGCCGGCTTGCTTCTCAGGTGTCAACATCGGATCCCAGGTGGGCACTTTAGACTCAGTAGAAAAGTACACGTCGAAACCGTGCCTTGAGGGTGGTGAGTAGTGCGACCGATGCATCTCGCGACCTCCGCGATTGGCATCGATGGTATCCACGGTCAGGGTACCCAGGTGCCACTTCCCAAAATGACCCGTTCGATAGCCTTGATCACGTAATAACTCCGCCAATGTGATCTCCTCCTCCGGCAGGTGTCCATGATTGGCGCTGAAAATACCATAGCGAAAGGGGTTGCGACCGGTCAGGCAGCTCCCCCGGGTAGGTGAACAAACGGGGGCAGCTGCGTAGAACCTCTCAAACGTGATGCCCTTCGAAGCCATATCATCCAGATGAGGCGTTTGGATATGGGGATGACCATTGTAACCGGTATCGCCCCAACCCAGATCATCTGCCATGATGAGGATGACGTTAGGCTTACTAATGTCATCCTTTGACTCTTCCGTTTGGGCGTGATGATCACCACTGCAACTAAGAAAGACTGCAGGAAGAAGAATAATTCGAAATAAAGCCTTGAGCATTACTTCGGAACGAGCATCGGACGGTAATGATCCATGTATCGATAGGCTAGAAATAGGTTGGCCAAGATCACGAAAATCGCGACTGGCATACCCTCAGGAGCTACGAAGAGATGGGTCATCAGGATATTGAGGCTGATGGGAAATATGACCACCGTGGCCAACGGCACAAAAAATCCTGATATCAGCGCGATACCGCAAACCAGTTCGGTGATCTTAACCATAGTCATCAGGTAGCCTGAGGCCGCCATACCTTCAAAAAAAGTAGCCATACGGCCCTCCATCTCTGGTGTGGGACCTAGCTCAAAAAGTACAGTAATGGCGGAAAAAGCGTACAGGGCGCCGAGTAAGATTCGGACGACAATCGTTGCAATCTTCATAGGTGTTGGGTTTAGAAAATCATGATAAAAATAGCTCGAAGGGATGTCTCTGGCAAGATAGACCGGGGCGCAATGGATAGCCAGCATGGCCTGGGCGATGGGAAGCGCGGCTGTGCTATGAATGGAGAACCGGACTGCCTTGGCCATGAAAGTGGCTTGGTCTCTCCTCTCAATTTCCTTCCATATCCTTGATCGCAATGCCGGTCAACTCTTTTGTGATGGACGACTGGTTGCAAGACTTCGCCTACCGTACGGATCCAGGCTTCTCGGCTTACCTCCTCAGCGCATTGATCGTTATGATCACCTCATGGGTAGTCCTGGGAGGCTATTCTTTGCATGCGGTCAAGGCCAATCCAGGAAAAACGCTGCGAAGCGAGTAGCCTAGGAAGGGGATGATAAGGAGCAAGTCCTCTCAGCCCCCAGTACGCAACTTACCCAAATTATAGAGCACTACAATGTGCTGCCCAATGCGTCTGTGAAGTTTGTGCCGCCCGGAAGCACTGAAATACAGGCAGGGAAATGTCAACAGGAAGAAGATACCTCCCAATACCCAATTTGTTTTTGCGAAACTGAAAACAGCGGCCAATGGGAAGACTAAGTAGAGGTTGCGGTAAAAATCGGTGGACGCGACAATCCGATTGACGTCACTCATCGACTCCGGGGAGACGTTCATCAATACCGACCGGCTCCACTGATAAATGCTGATGCTGTTGGGCATGGTCTCATCGAGCATTGCCCGAATCTTCCTTACTTGCTCCCAATGCGATTGCTTGACCCCTGGCGTGATCCAGTTGACCCCTCTGGACTTGTCAATTCGCTCCGCAAAAAATGCGATGACATGGCCAAAGAAGTAGGACAACAGAAAGAGGGCGACGCTCTTTTGTGTGGCGCTCAATTGGAAAAGTGTATCCAGTGATGGCCCAAAGTTGTAGTAAATGGAGAATATCAATAGACCACCCGGAATGATGATGGCAAACAAGTCTACAATGCTGAGGTAGAGATCGCCCGGCTTGAACATGATCCCAATTTAGTCGGCCGCCTGCATATCGATCAATACATTACCTGTTTTCTTCCCGAGCATACGTACTCATACGCGGCCTCAATGTCCTCAATCGCATAGGTACGGTCGATCAATGGCCGGAAAGATCCATCGGCGAGCCGATTTGAGATGTAGTCCAAACTCTCTTTTACGTCCCCGGGTATGGGGAATTTGACACGTCGACCCGATTGAAAAAGGCCGACCAGGGCTCTGAAGGGGTTTTCGCTTCTCGGTCCTAACTCCGACGAAATATACACGCCCTGGGGCTTGAGTAGGTGCTTGCACCAGCCAAATGCGCTTTTGCCGACCGCATCAAAAAAGAAATCGTAGGGCTCCTGGTCTCTCAAGTAGTCCTCCGTTTCCCAGTCAATGACCTTATCGGCACCTAGCCCCTTGATGAGATCCAAGCTCTTGGTGGTGGAGGTGGCAGTAACGTGAGCTTCCATATGCTTGAGAAACTGCACACCTGCTGAACCAATCGCACCCGTGGCACCGTGAAGCAATACCCGTTGACCTTTTTGCACATCAGCATGCTTGATGAAGTGGTACGCATAGTGTGCACCTTCGATAGAAGCCGCTGCTATGTCATAAGAAACTCCTTCGGGTATTTTTGCCTTTGCCAACCGAGATGTCAGGATCGTGTATTGCCGTTGAGACGCGAGATTACCGTTGTCATCGAAGGCGATCACCCGATCGCCTACACGTAAGTGCTCTACTTCACTCCCGATACTGACGATCTCACCTGCGAGATCCGTGCCCGGTGTGGGCACTTTAGGGTTGGGCCAACCTATGAACAGCCGATAAATCCATGGCTTGCCCCAAAGGGCACCACAATCTGTACGGTTGACGGTCGTATAATGGACCTTGACCAGCAATTCTTTTGGCCCTGGCTTGGGCGGGTCGATTTCCTCGACTTTCAGCTTTTCAGGACCACCGTAATGCGTTCGGGTGATGGCTTTCATGACGTGAATCAATGGACAAATCGGTGGATGATCGAGATCAACCTGCCGTCTATCACAACGTAAATTAAGCGTCCTGGTTGACCAAGGCGCCTCTCGAGCGAAGGTAGAATACGGTTGACAAAATCAGGGCCAGGAAGATCATGACCGTAACGATTCCTATCCAGGACGATCGGCTCCCAAAAAGCGCCTCAGGACTACCAATCACAACAAAACCACCCCAGAAGTACGGATGGCTTCGGATAGGATCGCTGGCTTCCAAGAAATCCATCTTCGCTTGCCTCAAAGCCTCGGCCTTGTTCATCCCCTTGGACAGATGCTTGTAAAATAACTCCATGAGCATCGAGGTAGACTCGTCATCCACCGACCAATGGCTCATTACGATGCTCGGACATCCGGCATAGGCGAACGCTCGACCTAAGCTCATAACACCTTCACCTCGCCTTAATTCACCCAAACCGGTATTGCACGCACTCAATACCACCATCTCCGCAGGGATGTCCATGTTGTACAACTCGTAGGTGTACAAAAGACCATCCTCAATGGTGTCAGCCTCACTTGCAAAGGCGAGTCTTGAAAGCATAGGATCCTTATGATCGACAAATGCGTGCATCGCCAGATGTATGATTCGATAGTTATTGGCATTGGCTTTGAAGGCTCCTTCCGTCGCTCGTAGTTCGCTAAACGTCCTCCCGTCAATTCGCTCATTGATAGCGCCAATTTCTTGGCTGGTCCACTTGAGAGGAACAAACTCATCTCGAAAGACAGGGCCCAAATCGTAATCTAAAGCTTCGGCATTGTCAGGATAGGACGGCGCAAACGCTAGAAGGGCACCGTCGGCCTTGCTTCGAGCGTCATAAAATCCCTGGAACAGTAGGTTAGCAGAATAGGAATAGCTCACGCTGAAGTTGTTGTTGAGGTAATCTAGTTGGCTGTAGTCGCCCCAGGACGATGGACTGGCAGGTGTCCGGAGCAAGATGTCCCAGGGAATGGTCGAGAGGCCCCCATCGGGGACGATGGTCAGTTGCTCAACAGAAGCCGAGAGTCTCTCCAGGGCGGACGCCAATAGCGACTGGTACAGCGCATGTGAACTCTCCGCGAATCGCTGGTAGGCCTCTTCGGGATTTCCCAAGATGAGTGCAGGGTCAAGACTCTGGTTGAACGCGCCGAGTGTTTGATCAAAAATGGTATCCTTGACGATCTGCTCGATCCAGATATCTTCTCTCGTTAGCCCGATCAAGTAAAGCACACTGTCACTTTCGAAGTACTCGAGGATGGCTTGGGATAGGGAGAGCTTCTTTTGAATGTCTGAAAGAGGGGATATCTCAGTACCATACTTCAATTGGTAGTAATCGGGGTACTCGTCTTCCAAGGCTAGTTGGATTGAATCCAGGCGGGCGTTTGTATCAAAAAGTCTCTCCACCACTACTTCTCTTTGTGCCTTGTCCTCTGGTTCCTCCGTCTCGAAATAAATCAACTCTGATCGCCAATAGGCCTGATCGATGAGCAGATCGTGTTCCAATTGCAAGAACTCCTCAGGAACATCCCCAAACCTCCGAGCACGTTTTTCAGAGAGGTTCGCGATCAATACGTTTGATTTGCTCCTCTCCGCGAAGTAGTAGGCGAGCGACAAGTAGGTATCATCTCCCGTCAAACCATAGAGTCTGTGCGCTAGGTCAATGCCTTCTCCGCAGACCTCGTGAGTCAGTCCCGCCAACACGATTTTGTCAGCATCCCGCGATATGCGAGTTCCCAACCGATTGAGCAATGTATCCGACTGATGAATAATGGTCAGGGCATCCTTCAAATCCGATGCTCTCTTCGAGATATCATACAGTCCTTTGATCGAAAGTGTTTTGCGCCGTAGTGCATTGACCAGCAAGTTGTGATCCAAGTACTCATCGGGGTCCGTGGAGGACAAGTCTCCCGTTCGAGCATTCTCCACTATAGCCCTTTCCGCGTATTCGATTGCTTGACTAAAATCACCCTCAGTATAACTCACTTGACCCCTCGCTAAATAGTACTCGATTACTTTTGGGTGTTGTTCATCATAAGCCCGGAATCTGATCTACTCCGCCACGCCAAAATATTGGTTTGCCAGCTCAGGCTGACCCCATTTTGCATAAGCCTTCGCAATTACGAAGTTCAGCTCAAACACTTTAGGGTGATCAATCCCAAACAGCCCTTGGTATTGTCTAAGGGCCTCCTTGAGATTTGAAATAGCAACTTCATATTGGCCAAGTCTAACATAGATGTTTCCCAATAGGAAGAAAGACTCGGCTAGCGCCGGTTGACCATTCGGGCCATTTTCTCGTGCCAGAATGTGCGCCTTCTGCGCATAACTTAGGGCCATTTTATCATCACTCAGATCTAGATGGCAGTCCGCCAGATTCACGTAAGTATGTCTTGGAT
>JBCCXG010000027.1:0-18852 GCA_039191945.1 Bacteroidota bacterium | reverse complement strand
GTATGTACCAGCCCATGTCTTCTTGTCCGTCTAGAAAAAGGTCACTGTAGAAGGCGTCCATAGATAAGGAAGCCTGTCCATTGTCCGCTCGGCCGACGATCGCAGCCCCTGCACCATCGGCAAACAGTGCATTGGAGACCATTGCGTCTTCTTCGGTCGAGGGCTGAAAGTGAATTGTGCAGAGCTCTACGGCCACGATCAGCACGTTGCTTTCGGGACTAGTTTGCACAATCTTATCGGCGGCTTTCAGCGCATTGAAAGCCGCGTAGCAACCCATAAAGTTGATAGCTGTACGTTCAATGTCGGTGGGGAGCTCCAGGGATTTGACCAAATCAATATCGAGACCTGGCGCGTACATGCCTGTACAGCTTACGGCGATCAGGTGAGTGATTTCCGGAGGGCTGCCATTAAAGTTGGCCAAGCAGTCCTTTGCAGCTTCCGTGCCTAGTTGCACTGCATGTTCCTGGTACAACGCCATGCGCTGTTGGGTGGATGGGGGTTGTTTGGAGCTGTGGTTAGGGAAAAACCTGAATTCGCTGTCGGGACTTGTAAAATCAGGAATGACAGAATACCTTGTCTCTATGCCACTGAGATTGTACAGGACCTGTAGCCTACGGGAATGGTTTCGATCGAGGCCCATGTAGTTTGTCATGAATTCGGCAAGATCCGCTTGTTTCGCTTTATAGGGAGGTACGGCGGTGCCGAGGGACAAAATACTTGAGGACATGGGCTTAAGTTAACAAACATAGTAACCAACATCTTTGATGGCATGTTGCCCGTGACATGAAAAAATCAACCTTACTTCATCTTCGGATACCATTTTCCATTTTTCTGTTACACGTGTTCTTGTTTGCGGTAGCGGTATTGGGCGCGCCGGCTGACTGGAAGCTTGTGTTGGTTTTCCTCACCCTGCACTTGCTGATCTACCCGGCGTCCAATGGCTACAACTCGTATTTTGACAAAGATGAGGGCAGCATCGGAGGACTCAAGCGGCCTCCAGCGGTCAGCAAGGAGTTGTATTGGGTGGCGTTGCTTTTCGATTTCGCAGGTACAGTGTTGGCAATGCTCGTTTCTTGGCGATTTGCCATTATGATTTTGATTTATGGGTTGATATCGAAGGCTTACAGTCATCCTGCCGTACGATTAAAGAAGTACCCCATTCTTGGCTGGGTGGCGGCTGGGGTTTTTCAGGGGTATTTTACTTTTATGATGGTGGTGGTGGCTTTATCGGGAATGAGTTTTGCTCAACTTGCGGATTGGAATTTGCAGTATCCCGCCTTGCTGTCCACAGCCTTACTGTTTGGCTCCTACCCGATGACGCAGGTCTATCAGCATGAGGAGGATAGCCGCCGTGGCGACCGCACGATTAGTATTCTGCTGGGTATCGAAGGGACGTTTCTTTTTACGGCACTTTTCTTCACTTTGTCTGTCGCAGGCTTTTTGCATTATTTCATTGAGTATTCCACTTTGGACTGGCAGGGTGCGGTTGTTTTTCAGCTGTTTCTGATCCCTGTGTTAGTATTTTTCCTGCGATGGTTTACGCAGGTTCGCCGAGATCCTACCAAGGCAGATTTTCAAAGGACCATGAGACTCAATTGGCTTTCATCGACAGCTTTGAATCTCTTTTTTCTCGGTTGGTGGCTGCTTGCCTGAGGTTAGGAGAATGGGCTACCGTGCGTTTGAGCCATCAATAGTTGTGCGATGGGTTTCGCAGTCCTGCCCAGGCCTACAGCGAAACTGCTGGCCCTCTTCCCTCCGAACATCCGCTGGATAGTGCGCCCGCTGGATAGACGAAATGCAAATTTTTTTCGCCACAGTTGCGAGTACTCATTTTCAAGCTTTGTCCGGACCTCGTGTCCGTCTAATCCATACTTTGCTATACAATCAAAGAGCAGTTTGGAGCTGTGGATCGCCATGGCCATGCCGTTTCCGCAGAGGGGAGTGATCATACCCGCAGCATCCCCCACCATGAAGATACCCTGATACACAGGTTCTTTGGCCTCAAAGGTGACTTCGTTGATGACTTCCGGTTGCTCCAATAGGAAAGTAGCTTCGTTGAAGATTTCTCGAAGGTATGGATTGCGGTGCAGCACTGCTTCCTCCATGGCAGGGATATTGCCATGGGTCCTAAGGTTGTCCCTTTGGGTGAGATAGCAAAGGTTGTATTTTTCACCCTCGACTTTGTTGATGCCACAGTATCCACCAGGGAAGTTGTGTAAGGCAACCGTGTCATCGGGAAAGTCATACTTGACGTGGTATTTCACCCCTACATAGGGTGACCGTCTCCTCATGAAAGAGCGGTCCAGGGATTTGTCTAGTATAGAACGTTTTCCGAATGCGCCAATGACCAGTCTTGCTTGGGTTTCATGGCCATTTGAAGTCTTGATCACCTGACTATCACCGGATTGCCTGATGGACTGAACGCTTTCTCCCTCCTTCACGATGACGCCTTTGGATTGGAGCTTTTGCACGAGCCAGTGATCCCAGGCAAATCTACTGATGCCAAACCCACCTAGATCCAAGGGCATGTCTAGTACCGCGCCACCCACCGAGGTCAGGCGAAATTGGTCTATTGTTGCTGGTTGTAGTTCGTGGGGGAAAAGACCTCGACTTTCCAGAAATGGAATCACCTCATTGGAGACGTATTCGCCACATACCCGTTGGAAGGGGTATTTTTTCTTTTCGATCACTGTGACGTCAAATCCCGACTCCTTCAGCTGCCAGGCAGCAAAAAGACCAGCTAACCCGCCACCTATTACTATCACATCCACCATACTCAGAGAACCAACGTCACATAGGAAAGGATTGCACTACACAGGGAATTAAATCAGTCGCTTTAATCTAAATCGCTTGCGGAGGACCACCCCATCGCGTTTGATCCGCATATTGATCTTCATTCGGTCGCGCTTCCTTAGGATTTGGTTGATGTCAGACAACTTGCTATTGTAAAGATTGGCCCCATTAATATCGAGAATGCGGTCTCCGGGGCGAAGGTCGGCTTCTGCGGCAGGCGTATTCTTTTGCACTTTTCGGATGATGAGGGAATCCAGGTGCTGGTGATGTACGCCAAGGGTAATGCCGCTCATATCAAACTCAAATTCCTTCTTGTACCGTTTCCCTCGAGACAGGTAGAGCTTCCCTCTGGAGTAGTCGAAGGTCGGATTGAATCTGGAGAGCAATTCGCCTCCCACGGTTCCGTGCCGGCTACCTCTTTTGATGGCATTGCTATAGATACCTTCGAAAGGAATGGAGACCAGGACTTCCTCAAAGGAGTACTTTCCAATGCCATATTTGTTGAGTCGTCCGATCATGCCGGGTATCTCACCACCCAAACCTTGGCCGAGCCGCGCTTCGATGGTCTTATCTGGCATACTCAAGTCGTCCGTGTTATGAATGTCCAGAAGTAAGGCATGACTTGCCCCCGTATCCACCATCAATTTCACGGAGTTGGTCGTCCCGCTTTGCTCTAGCAATGATTCAATGAAGGGCTTTGTATCGTTGAGGCTGATGTCGACTTCTTCAAGGAAGCGCTTGGGCTTGTACTTTTTTGGATCGTAGAGGGTGAGTTTCAAATTGTCGTAATCGATTTCTACGACAAACCGGTGAAATAGGTCATAACCAATGATGCCGTAGATTTCATCACCCAAATTCTCTTTTAGTCGGAGATAGTCGTCTTTGAGTACGAGCATCGACATCTTCTGGCCCCTGACTTCCTCCGGTAGATCAACTCTTACGCCGGTGGCGACGAATGCTTCAACGGAATCGATCACGCCTGGGCCGCTGATATGAATCCTGCGGACGTAGTTGAGGCCGACGAGGTCTCCGAATGCTTTCTCGGTCAGTATGGTGGCCTCTGCTCCGGTATCGAGGATAAACTTGACGGTCAAAAAGTTATTGATGACTACCGGGACAGTGATCAAGTTGTTGTAGAGCTCAAATTTGAAGCTGACTTTTTTGGCGTTTTTGGGCAGACTAAACCCGATGGTCTGTTGAGACAGGCCGCTGAGCGATAATAAATACAATAGAAGGAATATGAACTTCTTCATCCCGCTTATCTCCTACTAATTAAACGAACCTGAACGAGGTATGTGTTTAACAAAACAAGCCGTCGAATCCCCTAGAAGCTGTACCCATATGGGATACAACTAATTTAGTTGAATAATTTGGTGATGTCTTCTTTCGTCAGGCTTTTTACGAAGCTTTCCTCGATTGTAATGAGGTCCTGGGCGAGCTTTAGCTTTGACTGCTGAAGCAGAAGAATCTTTTCCTCGACGGTCTCTCTCGAAATGAACTTGTAGGTAAACACTTTGTTTCGTTGGCCGATTCGATGCGCGCGGTCGATGGCTTGCGCCTCTATGGCGGGGTTCCACCAGGGGTCAAGGATGAAGACATAATCGGCCTTGGTCAGGTTGAGCCCCAGGCCACCTGCCTTGAGGGAGATGAGAAAGATATTGGTGTCTTCACTTTCCTGAAACTTTTCAACTTGTCCTCTTCGGTCTTTGACCCCACCATCAAGGTAAGCAAAGGGGATTTGACGATCTTCGAGGTATCGGGACACTAACTTCAAGTGTTTGACGAATTGGCTGAAAATGAGAATTTTGTGATCTTTTCTTAGCGCATTTTCGACCATATAGGTGATGTCCTCAAATTTCCCGCTGTCGCCGCCATACGTTTGGTCCACAAGAGAGGGATGATTGGCGATCTGCCGGAGCTTTGTGAGCCCTTCGAGTAAAAGAAATTGCGAGTTTTTGAGCCCATCAGCCTCGATAGCGTCGAGAATCTTGTTCCGATAAAAGTTCTTTTCCTGCTCGTATACTTCTCGTTGCTGCTCGGACAAAGAGCAGTACTTGACATTGATGACTTTTTCTGGCAGGTCTGTAGCGACTTGCGATTTTTCCCGACGAAGAATGAATGGCTTGATCAGGGCATTGAGTCGTTTGATCTTGTCTTCGTCATTCTTTTTCTCGATCGGAACGAGGTACTCGTTTTTGAAGTAGGACTTCGATCCCAGCAAACCCGGATTTGCGAAGGAAAGCTGCGACCAGAGGTCCATGGTGCTGTTTTCGATCGGGGTACCCGTTAGGATCAGCTTCCTCCTGGATTTTAGCTCCCGGACAGTTTTAGAAATGATGGATTCAGGATTTTTGATGGCCTGCGATTCATCCAGGACGATATAGTCAAAGTAAAACTCTTTGAGGATCTCGACATCCAGTCGGGTGATCCCATAACTTGTGATCACGAGGTTGTATCTGGCGAAGTTTCGGTGATCCTTGGAGCGATTGCTGCCGGTATAATTGAGCACTTTGAGTTTCGGCGTGAATCGCTTGGCCTCCATCTCCCAGTTGTAGATGAGGGAAGTTGGCATGATGAGTAGGTGGGTCGCACCCTCGTTGCGATCGCTGGCTTCTTGAAGCAAGGTCAAAGTTTGGACCGTTTTGCCCAAGCCCATATCATCTGCGAGGCAACCGCCAAATGCATATTCATCGAGAAACTGCATCCAATTGTATCCAGCCAGCTGGTAGGGTCGCAAGGAACCCTTGAAGTTTTTGGAAACGGGTTTGTGCTCGATTTCATCAAAATCGAGTAGCCGGTTCAGCTTCTCCGTGATGGCCACCTTCGCACTATTGTTGGTCTTCAACTCGTTGACCAGTGCAAGATGGTGCTTGTCCAACGCCAGGCCGTTGGTCTCGTCGTTTTCCTTGGAAAAGGCGAACAGATCTCCGTATTCTGAAGCCCAGTTATCCGGAATGATTCCGATCTCTCCGTTGGGCAATTTGACTTCGTTTTTCTTCTGCAGGATAAGCTTCCTGATTTCTTTGAAAGGAATCTCGTAGGGCCCAAAGCGCACGATTGCCTTCACATCAAACCAATCGATGCCTTCTTCGATTTTGATATCGATAGAGCTCTCTCCGAGGAAATAGACCTTGCCGTTGTTTTTTTGTTGATGTATGTCGAAGCGAAAGTTGTCCAACACTTCGCGGTTCGCATTGAGCCAGGCAAACATTTCTCCACGGGTGACGGTCGTACGTGCATTTTTGATGCTTAGACCTCGGTCGTTGAGGGTCTGCAGGATCTCCTTTTCTTTGTCGATCTTTCTTTTGATCCGATGAAACGTGTAGGCTTCATTTTGCTTTTCCAGTGAAACGCTTACTTCCTTCAAGTGATCAGCTCGAAATCGGTGATCCCCGTAGGCAAGGCTGAGCTCGACCAGCATCTTGGTATCTTCTTCGTGAGCCGCCTGCTTGCTATCAAATAGTGTAGCGCCCTTACCGTCCTGTACCTCGGAAAGCTTCAGAATGGGCTTGGGATCAAAGCTTTTTGTTTTAATCTCAAATCCTTTGGCATACACGTCAAACGAAGCGACGAGGGGTGCCACAAACTTCTCAAAGTAAGTCTCCTCAACGTTCTTAGGGATAAGGATGAACTTCTTATGTAGAAATGGCTTGAGTTTCCCCCCTGAGATGGGTTGCTCAAAAGTGAACAACTGCCCATTGACCACCATCCATGCGGGGTCCAAAGAAACGATGTAGCTGCCGTTATTGAGGAAATCTACCTTTTCGTCTCGAAGCTTGATGGTGGGAAAGTAGTGTGTGTTGTCTTCATTTTTGCGGAAGTGAAAAAGGACAGAGGCACGGTCCTCAAGAATCTCCACCTCGCGCCAGGTCGGTTCTCCATCGGACCCCATCTCAAACAAACGCTTGCCCTGTAAGAGCGGCATGATCTGAGAACGTCGTCGCTCCAGGTATCCATTGATTTCCTCCTGCAAGAGCTTGTCGCCCGCTTTTTTGTTGTAGACCTTCAGGAAAAATTGGTCGGCTTTGATCTTTTTCTTGACGAAATGCTGGATCACCTTATCCTGCTGCATGCTATCCATCAGCCGGATCAGTTCATAGTCATTATCGTCAAGTCCTTCGTGAAACTCAGCGGCGTTTTTCGAAGAGATATTTTGATTCGAAAAAGTAAGCTGGTTCTTGGCGTCTAGTTGTACGACGAAGGACTCAAAAATGTATCCCAGATACTCATGCTGGAACATCGAATAAATTAGCTCAAACGGCTGCTCCGGGGCTACCTTCATTAAATCTTCTTAGCAATGCAAATATCGAAGCTAATGAAATTACATTAAAAAATGATTATCTGAAGGTAAAGCTTCTAACTACTGTAGTGAGTGGGTTTTCCAGTTACAAATCTTGCAATGAAAACTTCTTCGCTGCTAAGCGAGCAGGTTGGAAAGAAGCGAAGAACGTAACGACGATGATTGCGACGCAGGTGAACAAAACATCCCATAGCTCGACTTTGACGGGGTACGCCTCCATAATTGCACTCTGCATGCCCATTGAGATGAAACCAAACTGCTGTTGTCCGTAGCTAATAGCGAGGCCTAACAGCAAACCAGTAAATGCTCCAGTAAAGGCTACGATCGTACCCTGAGACACAAAAATCCTTCTGATGAGGTCTTGTGGGGCTCCTTGCGCGATGAGTATGGAAATATCTTTGCGCTTATCAATGGCTAGCATCATCAACGCAAAGTAGATATTGATGCTCGCGACCGCGATGATAGCGGCCAGCGTCACAAATACAAACAGCTTTTCCATCTTCAGGATCTTGTAAATGTCATCGTGAATCTCATCATTGGTCTTCACAGTAAACGCACTGCCGAGGGCGGAGGCCACGCGGCGCTGTACGTCTTGTATTTCGTACCCTTCGGCAATTTGTATTTCTAGCGCATTCCGCTTATTCCCATAGTTGAGTAAGTCCACGGCGAAATCGATAGGGACAATCATGTAGTTTTCGTCGTAGAACTTTTCTATCGCAAAAATGCCACCGGGCATGATGTAGCGGATGTTCATTAGCCGTGTTGGATCCGTCACCCCCGGCCCGATGTCTCGCGGATAGTAGACTTGAATGACAAAAAAGTCATTGGTTGGCTTGATTTGCAGGTCGATCTGCACACCTCGACCCACCAGTGCGTAGGGAACGTCGTCTTTCTTCAACTGTTTACTGCCGAAAACCATGGAGTCGTCAAAGCGATTGTTGCTTACAAAGTTGTCGCTGACCCCTTTGAGTCGCACATCGCGCTGAGAGGCATTGTATTTGATGATGACTCGGTCTTCGACCACTTCCGTAAGTACTTCGATGCCTTCAATGTCCTTTAGCTTTTCTTTGAGCTGGTCGTCATAAATGAACGATCTGCCTTCTGTCGCGGTGATTTGTACTTCCGGGTCGAAGTCCTGATACAAGCCTCGTAGCAGATCCTCCAAACCATTAAAGACTGACAAGACGATGATCAAAGCCATCGTAGCGATACCGACCACGAGCATCGAGATGATGGAAATGACGTTGATGAAGTTTTTCTTCTTTTTCGAGAAGAAGTACCTCCGTGCTATGAATAGGGAAAGATTCAAGATGCCGGCTCCTCGGGGTTTTCTGGGGGTATCTCCAGGTTATCAATCAGCTTGTCCATCGCTGCGGCTCGCTCTTCCGTATCATCGTGGAAAAAGGCCAATTCCGGAATCTTCCGGATTCGTTTGCCGATCTTAAATCCGAGTAATTTTCGGACTTCACTTTTTAGGGGCTCTAGCCGATCAAAAACAGCCTTGGCATCTTTGATGGGAAAAACACTGAGATAAACCCTGGCAAGACTCAGGTCAGGCGATACGTCCACATCCGTCAGGGTGACGAACGCATTGCCAAAAAAATGCCTTGGATCTTTTTGGAAGATCTCGCTCAAATCTTTCAGGATCTGTCTGGAGTATTTATTCTGCCTTTTTCCATCCATAGTCGGCCAAAGTTACCAGCTTCCAGTTATTTCACGTTTTCTGTCTGCGACTTTAAAATAGATATACGCAGGTGACTGGGAATATCGCTTAATTTCGCACAACGTCTCTTCTCTAAATCAAGTGCTAAGGTTATTACGTGTCAACGATCCCTACCTGCTCATTGCCATCTTCTTGGTCTTAATCGTGATCCGTTCGATCGGGGCGATTGTAGGCCTACCGGTTTGGGAGATCGAACTGAAGTGGCTGCTACTGGGTGAGCGACTTGGTGATGGTTTCCGGATGTACTCAGAGGCTTTTGACTACACTGGACCTTTAGCGGCCTACACCTACAAGATGCTGGACTGGTTGGGTGGTCGTTCCAGAGGCTTACACCACGTTCTTTCTACGATCTTGGTGATGTTTCAGGCAGGGGTGCTCAACATCACCTTGCTGAGAAATAAGGCATTTTCAGAGAATAACTACTTTCCTGCTTTTTTTTACGTCCTCGCCGCCTCCATGATCCCCGACGCATACATGCTATCGCCTCAGATCATGAGCTTGACGTTTATTCTGCTTTCGCTCAATTATATTTTCCGAAGGATAGACAACCAGGTGACCGATGAGCTTTTTTTGTATTCTGGCTTATACCTAGGCATTGCCACACTTTTTTACCTACCGGCAATCATTTACTTCATTGCCCTACTCATTTCCCTCCTTCTGTTTAGCAATCCGGCGCCGAGACGCGTCTTGCTGTTCGTTTATGGATTGCTGATGCCGTTTTTGATTGTTTTTTGCTACTTCTACTGGTTCGACGACCATTGGTTTTTCCTCCACTCATATTTCGTTCGAGGGCTATTCGGTGAGCGAAGTTTCGATATTGGGTTTTACAACATGGTGATCGCAGGATCTCTCTTATTCGCCTTGATCATGATCTGCTGGTTTCGCGTCATTTTTTATGGAAGGTACGCCAATTTTCAGTCGAAGATCCAGCAGGTAATGGTCCTGATGCTCTTAGCGGGTGTCGGGATACTTTTCATTGATGTGGAATTAGGCACGCACCAGCTCATCTTATTTGTTCCAACGTTTAGTGTGTTCATAGCGCACTATTTGTTATTGATGAGGCGTCGATGGGTGAGGGCCATTGTGCCTTACCTTTTGGTTGCAGGGCTATTGGCTTTTCCATACTGGGTCAAGGATTTCATGAGTTTGGAGGACCAGGAGAGGGTGCAGATCATCGAGGGAGAGGGCACGCTGATGTACCTGGGGGATGATTTGCAGGCCTACAGCGAACATAAGATCGCCTCACCATTTTTGGATGCGGAGTTGTCCGCTTACTGGATTGGAAGGCTGGATTTTTACCAACCTGCGGGTCACCTCTATGCGGTCCTGGATAAGTCAAAGCCAGAAATCATCCTGGATGAGAAAGGGGTGATCAGAAAAATCTTCAGGCGCTATCCCCATTGGCAATCAGAGTATCGAAGGCAAGGCAGCGTTTACACCCGCAAAGATTAGGTGTAGTCTTCGGCTTTGACCACTCCCTCCGTCTCGACTTCTTCCTGCCTCAAGACCCTCCTCGAGATGAAGATGCTGATCTGGTACAAGATGACTAACGGAATAGAAATCAGCACCTGACTAAACACATCGGGTGGGGTGAGCATGGCACTCAAAATCAGAATTGCTACAATGGCATGGCGACGATAAGTTTTCATCAAAGCTGGAGTGACCAATCCGGCCTTCGTCAGGAAATATACGATGATCGGTAGCTGGAAGAGGATAGCGCAGGCCAGGATGATCGTCGTCACTGTCATGACGTAAGAGACAATATCGAACTCATTCAATATCGAGGGGTCGATCTGATAATTGGCCAGGAAATTGATCGAAATGGGAGTGACAATGTAGTAGCCAAAGAGCACGCCAAGGAGGAAAAGCACACTGACATAAAATGTGGCTCCTCTGGCTGCCTTTCGTTCCTTTGGATATAGGCCCGGCTTGATGAATCGCCAGACTTCCCAAAAGGCGTACGGAAATGTCAAGATCAATCCGATGATGAAAGATGAGGTCAGGTGCATCATAAACTGACCAGTCATTTGGCGACTCTGAATGATGAATGGCAGCTGGTCGATGCAGAAGAAGTCAGATCCCATAGAATTTGAAATCTGACAAAGCATGCGGTAGGTCCAAAAATCAGCCCGCGAGGGTCCGAGGATGACCGTACCAAAGACAAAATCCTTACCGACAAACGCCGCCACGGCGAATACAACGATGGCTAGCAATGAGCGGATAAGGTGCCATCTCAATTCCTCGAGATGGTCCAAAAAGGACATTTCTTTCTCGTCTTCGATCTGATCCAAGGGCATGGGCTTACTCACTGTCTTCGGGCTATGCTAGAGAATGCTCGGCAAATAAAGGGAAAGAGCTCATCCAGCTGTTGATTTCAGTTTTGATACTGTGGAGTTTATTGTCATCCTCATGATGGGTCAGACATTCGTCGACGAAGGCAACGATTCTAGTCATATCTTCCTCTCTCAAGCCTCGGGTGGTAACTGCGGCGGTACCGGTTCTGATGCCTGAGGTCACAAATGGAGACTTATCGTCAAATGGAACCATGTTTTTATTGACTGTAATGTCTGCTCTGCCTAAAGCAGCTTCGGCCACTTTGCCGGTGATCCCCTTTGAGCGCAGATCTATCAGCATCAAGTGATTGTCGGTCCCTTCGGAGATGACCTTGTAACCGCGATCCACAAAGGCCTGAGCCATGACCTCCGCATTTTTCTTTACCTGCAGTATGTAGGACATGTAGTCGTCGGACAGGGCCTCTCCAAAGGCCACGGCTTTTGCTGCAATGATATGTTCCAATGGTCCTCCCTGGGTGCCGGGAAACACGCCAGAGTCCAATAGGCTTGACATCTTTCGAAGCGCTCCTTTGGGCGTTTTCAGACCGAAGGGATTTTCAAAATCTTCACGCATCATGATCAAACCGCCACGCGGTCCGCGAAGGGTTTTATGCGTCGTGGTCGTCACTATGTGACAATGCTCCAGTGGGTCGTTGAGCAGGCCTCGTGCGATAAGTCCAGAGGGATGTGAGATATCCGCTAGTAATAAGGCGCCAACGCTATCGGCAATGGACCTGAGTCTTTCGTAGTCCCAGTCTCGGCTGTAGGCGGAAGCCCCACAGATCACGAGTTTGGGTTGCTCTTTTTTGGCGGTTGCTTCTACAACATCGTAGTTGATGCGTCCGGTGGCTTCCTCTACGCCATAGAAGCTGGGCTGATATAGCTTGCCAGAGAAATTGACCGTGGAGCCATGTGTCAAGTGACCTCCGTGGGACAGGTCAAATCCGAGGATCTTATCGCCAGCATTGAGGACCGCTAACATCACGGCCGCATTGGCTTGGGCACCAGAGTGTGGTTGTACGTTGGCCCAGGTCGCACCAAACAATTCTTTGACACGCTCGCGAGCAAGATCTTCTATCTCGTCTACTACCTCACAACCTCCATAGTACCTTTTCCCGGGCAGTCCTTCCGCGTATTTGTTGGTCAAAACCGTACCCGCAGCTTCTATCACCTGGGGTGACGCGAAATTTTCCGACGCGATCAGCTCAATGCCGTTGATCTGTCGCTGCTCTTCCTGCTGGATCAGGTCAAATAGTTTTTCATCTCGCTCCATAAGCTCAAAATTAGCTGAAAACTTGAGAAGTCAGAACCTACCGTACACTCCGAATGATCAGGAAAACCCAAAGAATATTGACAAACCCGCACTCGTTAGGTTTTGGCGCGCAGATGAGCTCGTAAGAGCAGCACCACGAGTACCGTATGGAGGGCTACGGCAAACCAAAGTGCATCTCCTTCATGGCCACGATTGATCGCGCCAAAAGACATAACACCGATACCCGCTAGGTTGTAGAGGATGTAGGCGACGGTGACACCTCCCAGGGTAGCACGGTCCTTGGTTTTTGAAACAAATAGGAGCATAATTCCCATGGAGACCAACCCGGCGCCCAACATTTGCGCAAAGGTCAGCCCAGCGTCTACTACATGGACCTCTACCAATAAGGTGGATGTAGGGCCTGGAAGAACCAATAGGAGTGAGCCAGCACCAAGTTCCATCAATGAACCTATGAAAAGAAGAATGGCTCTACTCATGGGCACTTATATCCATTTTGATCAGGGCTAAAGGTAGCTTGAACCGTTGCAGTAAAAAAGGATAAACTGCCCAGTTTGAGAAGGTTAGCACCTGATTCCTGTCAGCTCAGCCAACATCCGCCTTCCTGCCAAAGGATGGCATTTTTCAACATCCTGACCAGTTGGTACAGCACAATGACCACACCCAAACCATAAATCGCTCGGCTCCATTGGGCGGTCCGGACTTCGTTGAGGAATCGATAAAATAGAAAAATGCCCATCGGGTATAAGACAGACATGTAGCGATCAAATTCGGTCAGATCGCCCCGATAGAGTGGGATCCTGGCCAGCACACCAGTGACAAGTAAAACGAGGCACAGCTTGTCGAAAGCGCTAAGTGAACTCGTCCTTGGTGAAGTCCACCAAAAAGCCGTGAGTGCTAGTGGGACTCCCCAGTAGGCGTATTTTGGCAAAAACCAGAGCCCCACATAATGGAAACAGGCACCTAGATTGGAGAGCATGGTATCAGGACTGAATTTGTCAAAGGTCAAGTAAAGCAGGTAGCCAAACATGCCACCGATAAGTACCCACACCCCATAGCGCCCTCTTCGTATGGCTTGGGGGCTTTTACTCGCCTGCCAAACGGTGAACAATCCCAGTCCCAAAAAAGAAACGAGAGCTGCTTTTCGAGCGAGCAGCAACAGCAGACAGAGCAACAGCAGCCAACCAACTCGTGGAAGACTCCATTGCTGAGTTGTCAAAGGCAATGCCCAAATCAATGAGGACAGGATCAATAGATAAATGGCTTCCGTCCACAAAAAGGCGGCGTCAAGCAAAAAGGGTGTGGACAGAGCCACGGAAACAAAGAAGAACCGACGGGTCCAGTCATCAGTCAACCGGGAACCACCCATCCGCATCCAAAGGAACTGAGTACCCAAGATCGCAATTCCATTGATCGAAGTAGCGAGTAGGCAGGCATCCTCAATGGATACGGACAGCAAGAGCGGGATGAGCGTTTGCAGGGGCCAGTGCTCGCGGAAAAATCCCCAGAAGTCAGTCCGTAGTTCTCCGGCCTGGCGGATGTACTTATAGCTGTCGAAGGTTAGATTGACCCCGTTCTGGTTGGTATACAAGATGATCGAGCCGGATAGGAGCAGCAAACCCGCGATCCAGTACCCATCGGGAGAGGAAAGTTTTCTGGTGGTGATAGGCAGCAGATTTGTGCCAAGGTAACAAAAGCAGGGTAACTCTAGCTCGGAGCGAAAGGCTTATATGAGCCTAAAAGAAATTGCGGGCTTTTGTAACATACCGATTGAATATCACACCTATGTGGAAAAATGATGAGATGATGAAAATATTATCAGGACTCCGCAGCGCGTGTGTGACACGGGGAAATATGCAAGCTTTCTACGAAAGTCTGACCCGCGAACAGCTTCGCGAACGAAAAATCTCATTGCGGAATCAGTACCTGCTGCCCATAGGTATCTGGGGGCTCACAATCGTATTGATGACGGCCATCTACAGGGCGGAGCCCGAGTTGCTCTTCTTATATGCGGCCACTGCCATCCCGACGATGATCGCGCTTATACAGGACTATCGACGAAGGAAGCGTCTCATTGAAAAGATCCTGCAAGAGCGATAGGTCGGTTGAGCAAGGACACTTTCATAGCGCTGGTCCAACAACATCAGGGGCTGATCAACAAGATTCTGTTTCTCTACGCAGACAATGCAGAGGACCGAAAAGATCTTCGACAGGAGATCTTGACAGAAGCGTGGCGCTCCTTTGGCAAGTTTCGTGGGGAAGCGAAGTTTTCGACCTGGTTGTACCGAGTGGGCGTCAATGTGGCTCTGAGCTTTCTGCGTAAAAACCCGAAGACTCACGGTGATTTTGGGCCAGAAAAAGCTTCTGCCGGCCACGGAGAGGAAGAGTTGCTACAGCAGGTCCTGCAAGTACTGAATCCAGTGGAGAAGTCGTTGATTCTCCTGCTCTTAGAAGGGTACGATCAGCAAGAGATCAGTGATATTCTAGGCATATCACCTGGCAACACGAGAGTAAAGATTCATCGAACAAGAGAAAAACTCAGGACTTATGGCATTGATCGATTTGTTGAATAAGCAAGGATGGGAGCGCAGTGATTTGGGCTACACAAGCGCAGAGCTTGAGAAGGACTTGAAGCCCCAAGTCGTATCCAAAGTGCGCATTTTGTTCAGGCATTATTACCTGTCTTTGAGTCTTAATGGGTTCTTCCTGCTCGTGACCGTGGGGCTCTATTTCTTGCGGCCGATCCCCGATATGCTTTTGCCCGTGGGTATTATTACCAGTGTTTTTGGATTCTTGATAGTCAGTGTAGTGAGACAATTGGTAGCCCAAGAGCGCATTGATACCACACAAAATGTCCGCCAAGTGATCGAGTCTTCACTGGCCTACAACGCTCAGATCAATGCCAACGTCTGTCGATACCACTCCGTGATTTCTACCTTGAGTGCTATTGGCGGCTACTTATTGGGCCTGATCCTGCAGGGATGGACTTTGCACAAGCTGTTGGACAAACCCATCGTCCTAGTCGTGATGTTGTTAGTCGCCTTCGCAGGTTACTACCTGACAAAATCGCGTGGTTTCCGAAAATACAACCGGGCGCTCAATCCGCATTACTTCAAAGCGAAAAAGTACCTCGAGGAGCAACTGCGAGTTTTGGACTCACAGGACTAAATGAAAAGATAGGGTAGGTGAAACGAGCTGTTTGCAAAAAAAGTAGCAAAAGATTACCACCAAAAACGCCCAAATCGTTTGGGGCGGTGAGCTTTCAGGAGCCGAATGAAGTCCTTTTGCCCGTTCCTCTTGGCAATGCTTAGTGGGTTGTCTTTGGATAGCCACGCGCACTGCATCGGATCAGCGCCGTGCTCGAGCAGATACTTCGCGATTTCTATCTGGCGGTATTCGACGCTTTCAATCAACGGCGTGGTCATCAATTCCGGATGCTCATAGTTCGGGTCTACCCCATTCTTGATATGATATTGGACCAGGGCAAGGTTCCCCTCTTGCACGGCCACCAGCATTTCCTTCCAATCCCCTCCGGACATGATGGGGCAGGCTAACTTTTGGTGATGATGACCACCGGACGGAAACCGACATAAGGAGAAGGCCCATCAAATGGCATAGTACTCTCTACACGCACATCGTAGCCAGAGGAGTTATAATGTCCCCCCGCCGCCATGCCTTCCTGGTCAATCATTTCAGCAACATTTCCACACATATTGTAAATCCCAAAATGATTGGGTTCATAAGCCTCGACGGGCCCCGACAATGTTACATCCACACCATCATATTCCTGCACGATCTCATAAGCGCCGGTTTCCTCATTGAAATGGATGTGCTCGGGTCCTAACCTGCGGAAATTGCACCGATAGTTCCCATTCGGTAGCGTCAAGTACGGACTGTTCCATGCGTAGGGCATTTCACCGTCGGCCCTTGCGGCACGTATCCATTCCGCTCGGGTCGGGAGTCGTGCCGTCACTTCATAACCCATTGGGACCTCTTCTTGCAGCGCAGCGGCGAGCCATTCACAATACAATTCTGCTGCCTGGTGACTGATGTTGACTACCGGAAATCGATCATACGCCGGATGTGAGTGATAGCCTTCATCTTCAGCCGCTGGAGCATTGGCCAGTGACCAGTTTTTGCCTATCACCATCGCTTGATTGTACTCTTCTAGCCGTCCAGATGCTTTCAGCTGAGCTTGAAACGAGCGGTACTGCTTATTGGTCACTTCTTGTTTGGCAATAAAGAACTCCTTGACGGCTACGGATTTGGTCTCAACATAAGCATTGCCTGAGGGGATTTTAACAAACTTATCGAGGGTTTTCACTTTGCGGAGTGGGTCGTTGGTCCACGAAAAAGAAACGCAAAGCAATGCTAAGGAAAGCACGGCCGGGATAAAGGAGAAGGATCTCATACAACCTGATTATGAATGTTTGACGAAGACGAAGTACCTCGGTTGAAAATAGCGAAAAAGTCGCAGATAACAATAGAAAAAACCTATAGTATGTGCGGTGCATTTGCCCTAAGAAGCGAACCAATAGGGCTCGAGCGGTTCCAAAACATGTGAAGTGTAGTCGGACGTCAGCCTCTCTTGACCTCATAGGTCATTTCCACCATCCCGGTTTTAAAAGTGGTCACATCCTTGAGGTGAAGGGGCAGCTCCCTACCAATGAAGTCGAAAAACAATTGGCCATCTCCGAGGAGAATGGGTAGGAAAGAAATGATGATTTCGTCAGCCAGCCCGTGTTGGAGGAATTGTTTGGTGAGGTGGGCTCCGCCACCAACCCAAATGTTGGCGTACTGCGGTCGCAAGACTTCATCTACTAGCTGTTCCAATTCGCCATGGTGAAATTCCACGGTGCTTCGGTCGCTAGGTAGTTCCCGGCTCGTCACCACTACTACTGGTTTTTCGCCATAGGGCCAGCCAATTGCTAGCGCTTGTTCATAGGTACGTGAGCCGAGCACGTAGCAATCGATGGATGCCAGGAATGCCGCTATTTCCTCGTCAGTCAGCTCGATACCCTCCTCGAAGTGGCTGGTCATTTCAAACCATGACAGGCTGTTGTCCCTTCGGGCAATAAAGCCATCAAGGCTGGAAACCATATGTATGGTGACTTTGGACGACATAAAAAAAAGTACTGCTTTTAGCTAAGCGCACCAAAACCAATGCCTTGAAAAAAATTGACTTTGGGGTTTATAATGGTCTACCGAACCGTTTTCGAATTGCAACCGAGAACGTTTGTGTTCCTCCGGTCCTCTAGGCTTTGGGAGCTCCTCTTTTACCTAGAGTCGAGTATTCACGATGTTGTTGTAAATCGACCCAAATACGTAAGAGACACCAATGCGGAAGCCATATTCGAAGTCGGTGGCAAGTTGCTGCCGGTTGAGCAGGACCTCTTCCAAAGAGGCGTCGCCCCTGGCAAGGAAGATCTGATCATGGATCAGGTTGAAGTTGACGCGCGTATTGAGAAAAAGCCCCTGCACCAGTCTCGTAGATACCCGAGAGAAGAACTCTAATCGATTTTTTGAGAAATCATGCATGTAAGCGAAGCCCTCCGCCGATAAGTTGACATTGCCCCAGGGCTTGACCAGATTGAAACGAGCCTGAACCGACTGGTAAGGAAGGGTTTCGGCCAGTTTGTCGAATAAGGTGACCTCATCGTACTTGAAGCTATTGACCCCTAGGCGATAAGCAAAAGTGAATTCTCTCTTATAGACTTCTTCGTAAGGGAAGACGCTGTATTCGAAAGCGCCAAAAACCCGTCGACCCAATTGGATATTGCGCACGCTGTTTTTCCAAAGCATGCCACCTGCACCAATGGAGTAGTGGGGACCTAGGCTGTTGGCGACCTGACCCCATGCCCAATAATTATTCAGCGTGCTAATAAAGTCGCCGTCATCCGTATCTACCTGTGTCTGTTGGTATTCGTGCTCGACCTGCCCTCGTATGCGCCACTCTTCCGTCACCCTTCTCACATCAAATTCGTTGGACAAGCCGATTTCCCTACGGAGTGACTCCTGCTCGAAATCCATTTCGGAGGAGATCGAAAACACCCAAAAATTCCAAGGATCCTTTTCTTTTTGAGGCACGGCGGTGTTCGTGGCTTCATCCCCTAAATCTGCCTCCGCGAAGTTGATGGCAAAGGGTGCCAGCCCTGACTTAATCACGTTGGCTATGGCCTCCCGGCGCTCTTGCCGGGTTGTGCCGGGCTCCAGAGAGGTTGTCAGCTCGAAGTCGATGCTTTCATTGAAAGGTTTGACACCTAGAAACCGAAAGTTGGCACATGTACAGATCGTATCCTCGAACACGCGCAGTGGATCAGGAGGCCAGACCTACAACTTCCGGTTTCTAGGTGTCAAACCTTTCAATGAAAGTATCGACTTCGAGCTCACAACATCTCTGGAGCCCGGCACAACCCGTCAAGAGCGCCGTGAG
>JBCCXG010000026.1:0-19736 GCA_039191945.1 Bacteroidota bacterium | reverse complement strand
AGAGCGCAACGACGCAATCTCATAACAGGGGAAATCTCTCCCGCAACGACACGCTACCCTGATGAGGGAAGCCGATTCTACAGCATGGCACTCTACGCGAACTATAAGTGGAATCTGGGGCAGAAGATCGTGTTTCATACCGGAGCGAGATACAGCGTCGTGAGGCTCAAGGCAGGTACTGAGGATTCCGATGTAGAGGCACTAGCGGACGAGAATCCCAATCTGTCATTGACTGATATCAATTTCTTCGAGAACCTGGACCTGACCAATCAGGCCGTCACAGGCAGCATTGGTGTAGTCTACAATCCCAACCGCAGTACCAAGCTTAGCGGAATTGTCTCTTCCGGATTCAGAGCACCCAATGTAGACGACATTGGGAAAGTCTTTGAAGTTGATGACAATACCGTGGTCATCCCCAACCCGGACTTAGAACCAGAGTACACTTACAACCAGGAAGTGAGCCTGGAACAGGGGATCACGAAAGGCCTATCCTTCAAAATCGTCGCTTTCCATAGCCTCCTGACCAATGCCATCGTGCGTGGCCCCGTTACCTTTGGTGACCAATCCTCACTGCTATACAGAGATCGTGAAGTCGCGCTACGATCACAGGTCAATGCCGAAAGAGCCCGGGTATACGGTGGGTTGGCACGTGTGGACTACACACCCAATCCCGCATGGAGCGTCTCTTCTTCGATCAATATCAATGAAGGAAAAGAACTGGGCAATGGGCAGCCTTTGCGACATGCGACACCGGTCTTTGGTAGGACCTCAGTGCAGTTTAGTCACAAGCAATGGACCTACGAAGTGTTTTCCGACTACAACGCCACCAGGAGCGCGGATAACATCCCAGATGCGGAAATCCTTGACAAACCTCACTTGTACACCGATACGGGCTCCCCAGGCTGGGCCACGCTCAACCTAAGACTGGGATATGCGCCCACAGCAAAGGTCACCGTTCAGGGAGGCATGGAAAATATCCTCGACAAGCACTACCGCACGTACTCTTCCGGTATCAGCGCTCCGGGACGCAATCTCTACGCAAGCATTCGTGCGAGCTTTTGATTAACCGTCAAACTCCTCGGCGGTTTCGTCAAACTCTTCGGTCGTTTCGATGATCTCCCAAGTATGATCACTAAGTAACCTAACCTTGCCCACGTATTTCTCAAAGGGGAATGACCTCCCCCACTCTTCTAGGGAAACCATCGACAATATATCCTCTCCGGTCTTTCGCTGATAGAGGTGATACTCTTTGCCAATGACCGGTTGAAAGCTCATGGTCGCCAGATAGATTCTCTCTGACATCTCCACCCTCTTTTTGAGATAATTGGCCTGCTGAACCAGGGTCTGCATTTGTTCGAACAGCTGCTGGAATTGCCTATCTGTCTGATCATGCATAGCAGCCACTGCATTACCCTTGATCCTTCCCTTATCTTCAGGTCTTACGATAGCGCTTCCTACGCTATGGGCAAACTGAATCAGACCCGGGTAATCGGTAATTTTCTCCTTCTCCTTCTCCAGATCTATCTGGGAAACATCAATTTTGTTCTTTTTCATCTCTTGCTTGGTCGTTGATGCGTTCTTCAAGGTTCTTTTTGGCGCCCGGCCATGTTGTGCGTCGACTAATGTCCACACTGATGACGATCATGATCAAAAGGAATAGTGCAGCGAGAAAAAAAAATAATTTCTTTGATCTCTTCATATTCGTTTATTGGAACTACAAATTTGAGCAATAGTTCAACGAAGGCCTAACCATGAATATCAAAGGAAAGCTGCTAGAGAAGCATGACACACAGAATGTGACAGATACATTCCGAAAAAGGGAGTTTATTGTGGAGTATGCAGAAAACCCGCAATACCCGGAATTTCTGAAATTTGAACTCATCCAGAGCAACTGTGAGCAATTAGACGACATCAGTGAAGGCGCAGAAATCTCCGTCACCTTTAACCTGAAGGGCCGAAAGTGGACTGACAAGCAAGGAAAGGTTGTCTATTTCAACAGCCTACAAGCCTGGAGGGTAGAAGCTGGAACACCAGACAGCGCACAAGACGGTGCCGCCGATGATCAGCGATGGATCGATCAAAGCCCTCCATCTGATGATGACCTTCCGTTCTAGTTCAGTGGCTCTCGCTTCTTGCGAAATGTGATAGGAATGTAGTCATCCGTCGGAATCCCGATGTGGGCAAGATCCCAAGATGGATTGTAGTTGTTCACGAGGTTTTTGATGCACTCCACGCGGTCTTCCGTAGGATACGGACACTCTTCCCAGTAAAATATTTCCACGCGATAGTTATATTGTTTTTTGATACCATTGATCCTAACCTCAACCTCAATGTCCTGTTCTTCGTTAAGTCGAGGGATTTCGATTCCTATTACGCCCATAGTAAACTCAGTTATGGATTTACTCCAAACAAAAAACGTACCTGTTCAACTAAGTTATTCATAATCAGCTTATTACGGTTTGAAAGCAAGTTTCATAGTGACCGGTTTCTGAACATACCATGTACGCAATCAGATCAGATTCCTCTCGAAGTAAAAGGCCATTTCGTTTTTTGATCCTCGGTCTTTGGACAATTATTGGCTGTATTTCATGCCAGCCAAAAGACAAAGCCAAGCGACCCTCACCTCCAGCTGCGGACACCTCACTCGTACAGACCGCAGAAGTGATCATTGACTATAGCAGTCCTGCGGTGAAAGAGCGGGAGCTGCTCGATGGTCTCATTCCCTACAACAAAGTGTGGCGTACGGGGGCCAATGAAGCAACGACCTTCGTCACCAATAAGGATTTGTTGGTCATGGGCGAACGACTTCCCAAGGGCCGCTACGCATTTTTCACCAGAGCCACGGAACGCAGCTGGACCATTCTTTTCAATACAGAGTGGGATCAGTGGGGTGCCTACGACTACGACGAGACAAAGGATATACTCCGGATCGAAATCAATCCTAGAAGAGTCCAAGAGTTCAAGGAACGAATGACGCTATACTTTGAAAACGAGGAACTGGTATTTCACTGGGGACACCTACAGTACAGTCTCGAGCTCCAGGAGGCTTCAAGGTAGCTGCAAAGGCGCTATTCGCTTACACGGATCGTCTCCTTGACAATTTTGAGCAATCGTCGGGTCATCTCTTCAATGGTCTCATCGCATCCGGTGATTAGAAACCTTTTCTTCATAAAGTAAGGGTCCATGTATCCCAAATAAACGTCTCCATTTTCCCGCCAGACCACAATCTTTTGAGGTAAGTCTACTACCGCCGTGGGTTCACAAGCCAACAGGTCATTGTTGATTTGCTCATCTGTAAAGCTGACCACCATAACGGAATCGGACCTACTGGTTTCTTTGCCAATGAGATTGACACTTTTGGTGATGTCACCTGCATCCACAGGCTTCTTTTGAAGGTTGTATTCCACTCTTTTTACTGTCTCAGATATGGTCCAGGGACTACGGAAAACGGTCAGGCTTTGCGCCTGAATGCTCGAATAAACCGCAAAAGTGGAAAGGATAACAAGGAGGGCCCTGCGCATATTTCAAACTTACAGTCGCGAAATTACCCGACTCAACCAAAAAAAGTCAGCTTATCAACAATTATCACGATATTTTTACCCTAAACAAGGTAACCGATCAAAAAGAAAGATCTGGGTGAATTGCACCCAATGTATCAAACGCCATAGGCATGAACATATACACCAAGCTCACCCTACTCTGTATCATTTTGGTGCTAGTCAGCAGTTCTGCGCTCATCTTCTTTTCCGGACGTCAATTTGAGAAGCAATTCCGAGCGGAGCTACTGACGACAATCAAGCAAGAATCAAAAATCACCATCGACAATATTGAACGTTTTCTGCTATCTCGAATCAATGACATCCAACTCACCGCGCAAAACGCCACTTTGCAAAATCCTGATGCATCAGCAGAGCAAATCACCTCAACGCTCCAGCAGCTCGAAAGCCTCAATACGGTATACTATAACTTTTCCTATTTCGACTTGGACCGCACAAGGATCGCTGATAGCAAAGGGCTGGCCATTGGCGAGGTACACAGCAACAATCTGTACTGGCGCAAGATAGGAACCGACAATCCTGTTGTCGTGGACGTGAGTCGATCCGAATCCATTGGCAAGGTGGTCGTACACTTTGCGTCAGTAGTAAAGTCCTTAGATCAGGGAGAGATCATCGGCGTGGTCGTCGGACGAGTCCTCATCGATGAACTGTACAATTTCCTTCAAAGCATTGCTCAAAGTGATGACCCCAATCGGCAATTGGATGTGAATCTCGTTAGAGAGGACGGCACCATCCTATATTCGAATCAGAAGAAGAACAATACACTGACTGAGACCTACGAAAACTTCTACAAATTCACGAGCCTTTCCAGCGACTCGGTCAATTTTATCGAAGACGAAGACATCTTCTATTTTGTCTCACGCGATGATCACTTCCGCGATTACACCGGAGATTCGTGGATGCTGATTGCCAGCATCCCTGTCGACCAGGCATTTGCATCCTTGAGCACTATCCAGAGGCAACTCATTATCGTCTCTCTGGTCGTCTTGATCATCTCTATTGGTCTCGCCCTGGTCGCCGCCAATATCTTCGTACGCCCGATCATTAAACTGAGTAAGGCAGCGGCTGAGATTGGCAAGGGCAACCTGCAAACACCCGTTGATATCAAGTCCAACGATGAAATTGGTAAGCTGGCAAAACAGCTACAAAAAACAGCAATGAATCTACGGTCACAAATTGACGAAGAAAAGGAGTTAAGTGACCAGCTCAATGACCAGAAGGGCGCACTGGTCAAACAAAAGAGCGAACTGGAAGAAGCGCACAAGCAGATCACATCGAGTATAGACTATGCCAAGCGAATCCAGCGCTCGATGCTCCCCTCCCCCTCCGACTTGCGACGCATCGTCAAAGATTCATTTATCCTCTATCGCCCAAAGGATGTCGTTAGCGGCGACTTCTATTGGTTTGAGAAGGTCCACCGAGGACGACATGAGTTCTTGATTCTGGTCTGTGCCGACTGTACCGGCCACGGTGTACCCGGCGCTATCATGTCGATGATGGGAGGCAACCAGCTGACCAACATCATCTATTATCAAAACTACATCGAGCCTGTGAAGATCCTTGCTCGATTAGACAAAGCCATCAAACTGGAGCTCTATCGGGATGAAGAGACGAGCCTAAAGCAAGATGGCATGGAAATCATGATCTGCGTGATCGACCTTGACTCCCTGGAAATGAAGTTCGCCGGTGCAGGCATGCCCTTGATTCACCTCAACAAGGACGGACTGACGGTGCACAAAAGTCCCAAACTGATGATCGGGGGCGTAGAGGGTGAAGATGAGAAGGCAGTTGAAGCCCAATTCGAATTGAAGACGATGAAACTTGAGGAAGGCGATAAGATCTATCTGTCTTCAGACGGCTTCCAGGATCAATTTGGCGGGCCCGAGGACAAGCGATTAATGGGACGCAATTTCCGGAGCCTATTGGAGGAGACTCAAACTCCCAAGATGCGAGAACAGGGAGAAAGGTTGGAGGAGAAATTTGATAGCTGGAGAGGATTCCAACAACAAACCGATGATATCGTGGTCATCGGTGTCGAATTTGATTAGTAATTAGGAGCGGTCAGGCCCGCACTAGCTTTTCTGATAGTTGAGATCAATTACGCCAATCAAGCAAGTGACGCTGCCTGAGCTTTCGTCTGATACAGTTCGTCCAACCACTTATTGAGTATGGCCACGGCATCTTCGTCGATCATCATGTCATCCTCAGGGTTCTGTAAGCCTTTTGTATCCACGCCCAATTCCCTCAGCTCGGGCACTGCACGTAGCACTACCCTTGGCCAAGCCTGCGGCGTGATGTTTTCACTACACCAATTCTTGAAATTAATTGCTTTCACCATTCGCGATCAACTACTCTTCATTTAGTCTGAATCCCATCACCGTAATGTCATCAGCCAGTCCCGAATCTCCAACCCAATCTTCGATGGTTTGTTGCAGCAATTTGCCCTGCTCCTCCATTGGTTGGCCATGTACGGATCTCAGAAGCTCCTCAAATTTATCGTATCCAAATGGGATTTCATCAATATTGCTCTGATTGTAATATCCGGTGGTGTACATGTAGAAGGTGCTATTCGGCTTTAGGTCGATCTTCTCGTCATTGAGACCATCGATCTTAGATGCGTCTTCTCCCTTGAGGACAACCATATCACTGCCGCCATTGAACACAATCATATCGTGATTGAGTCCGCTGAACTGCAGGGTCTGCTTATAGTTGTCAATGACCAGTACGGACGCTTTCAATTCACATTGGAGCTCACTACTGCCAGCAGCATCCACTTCTTCCTTAAGATACTTCACAATATCCCCAGAGTGGAAAATCTTGCGGTCATGGACCAGTTCATTCAAAATAGAATCTGAAATCAGCGTCTTCAGCGCCCCTACGATTCCCTTTCCGTCGAACTCAAGGCAACCGACGATGGTGTAATCTTCCTTTCTAAAGTTGAAGCTGCTTGCCCAGTAAAAATCATCACTGAACAGGTACTTCGTTTTGTAGATAACGAAATGATCTTGAAACAGACGCCTTAAACTTCTGTCGCCGGGAAGCATTGAGCGCTGCAGCTCTCCCGCATAACGGATGCTACTGATCAAGCGCTCGTTGATTTTGTTTAACTCTTCGGTACGTTCAGCCACTTTTCTTTCTAATTCTTCATTCGAGACCTCAAGGGTTTTAATATGCTCCTCGGTCTGTACAACAGACTGATAAGACTCCATTGCTCGCTCGAGCACGGCCTTCATCTCTTCGAAGTTCCATGGCTTGGTAATGTACTTGTAGATGCCACAGCGGTTGATCCCGTCTTTAATGGCCTCTATGTCCGTAAAGCCTGTAAGAATAATCTTAATGACATCCGGGTGATCGGGTAGTATTTTCTCTAAAAACTCGGTGCCAGACATCTCTGGCATGCGCTGATCAGTAATGACCAACTGAATGTCTTCCTCCTTGAGTATATCTATCGCCTCAATAGGATTAGCACTCGTATATACTTTGTAGTATCTCCTGAAATTGGACTTGAAGACCCTCAGATTGGTCTCCTCATCATCCACATAGAGAATGGAATATTTCTTCGCTTTTTTTTCGCGTTCTTTTCCCTGTTCGACAACGTCTGCGGCTTCCATCTTCAATTTTTTCTGTTCAATCTAAATCGTAATCCTGCACCGAAAAGATGGCACTTTTACTTGTTCGACGAAGTTACAACTTCCCCGTCACTCACTGTATTGGCCTGAAATTTTTTGGGTAGATAGATGGCAAATTCGGTCCCCTTGCCCTCTTCGGTATGTAGTTCAATCTTACCCTTGTGCTTCTCGATGATCCCGTAGGTGATGGACATGCCAAGACCTGTACCTACACCTACGGCCTTGGTCGTAAAGAAGGGCTCCCAAATTCGATTTTTGATGTGCTCGGGGATACCTGTACCATTATCCGCCAATCGGATGACAATGTTCTCTTCGAGCTCTTCTGTGTACAACCTAATCTCACCATCCTTACGCTCTTCAGGAATGGCCTGAATACCATTATTCAGGATGTTCATAAAAACCTGATTGAGCTGACCTGGATAGCAGTCTATTTCCGCCATGTTCTCATCGTAGTACTTCGAGACCTTGACCCGATTCTTGGTCTTATTTCGAAGGAGTACCAGCGTCGCATCGAGGTTCTCGTTGATGTTTGCCTTTTTGACCTCTTCCTCGTCCAATCTCGAGAATACCCTTAGACCCTTGACGATCTCGATGGTACGTGTCACCCCATAGTTGACGTCCTTCATCAGATCATCCAACTCTTCCATGAGTTCCTCGTACTCGTGATCTTCTTTTAACTCTTTGATGTTTTCCAAGACCTCTTTAGGATCTTCCCCTTCGTCCATTCGAGAGTATTCTTCCACAATCTCGATCAGCGACTCGATCGACATTTTTAGGGAACTCATACCACTGGAGATGAAGTTGACTGGGTTATTGATCTCGTGCGCGATCCCAGCCGTCAGCTGACCAAGGGATGCCATTTTTTCAGAGTGCACGAGTTGCGATTGCGCCTCCTTCAAGTGACTGAGGGCTCCATTGAGGTTTTCTTTGGCGTTCTTTTCTTCTTCCAGTAGCTGCTTCATCTTCTTTTCTGCGAGGAACAACTTTTCGTTATCCTCCAACTGTTTGTCGGCAAGCTCTCTGATTTCCGATTCTGACTCCTTTAGTTTCGAGAAGGCGTCGTTGAGTGCTTCTTGTGCTTGTATCAACTGCTCATTAATGGCGATCTGCTCCTCGGTACTCTTGAGCAACTTCGATTCTGATTCTTGCAATTTCGAATTTTTCTGCTCGAGCTCCTTCCGGGAAATCAGCAACTGCTTATTGATATGCTTCTGCTTGGCGTAGCTGACGCGCACCTTCTTCTCCGATTCTTTCAGCTCCTGGAAGGCCTTGTTGGCAGATAGGAAGTTCTGACCAGCCAGCTTCACCAATGGTCTCACAATGAATATACCTTGTAACACTATGAGACCTAAAAAGGCGCCTAATATGATCTTCTCAATGAGACTGAACCCCTCCTTACTTGATTTGGAAAAATCGGTCAGCCAATTGGTCAGGTCTTCTTGGGCCACCTGATACCTTCGGACGGTATTCAAAATACTCTCGATGGAACTACGCAGCTTGATCCGCTCAGGATCCTCCCGCTGCAATGTGTACTGGACATCGATAAGATTCTCGGCCGCAGTATTCATTTCACTGTAGAAATAACGCAAATCCTCCTGAAGTTTTCGGTAGGCCGGATCAGCTGGTGGGCTGATAATACCTAGTTCCTCATCACCGGAAATGAGGGCCTGGTTGATTCGCTGCCAATCGGGGACAATTCGTCCTAACTCAGCCTGGAATATTTGAAAGTTTCGTTCGCTCACAGAGTACCCCATGCCAAGGGCCGACTTGGCAATGCGCTGACCATACATCTCCTGTCTTGCCGACATCTTGATGAGATCTGAGTTATCATTGAAAAGTGCAATAACGTCCCGCTGGACAAAGAATACATAATAAAAAACCGCTCCAGCGATTGCCAATGCTGTGACGACGTACGCAATCGCATATAGATCTTTCTTCATAATTCAGCTAATCTTATCTCGCCTATTGTAAGCTCTCTCAAAAATATAAATATTACAAATTTTTACTCTCACAATGCCCGTTGAACTCCGTTTATTTCAAGTTGAACGGGAAAAATCCACAATAGAGTTATATGGCAAAATCAATCGTATGTATTTCCTTGTAATTCAACAATTTTCAGCAACTTTGCAGGCTAGTAAACGTGCGGTGTATGCTCACCGAATGCAGTGTCTGCAAAATAAGAGTTGAAAACATAACACTAAGGATTTCAGAGTATTGTGCAAAAGCACGAAGCATTACTTTAAGTCGAAGGGCGCAAGATATTTAGATATAATCATTTAATTGTCTTGCTTTGTGCCTATTTAGTAATTACTTTTCGCTGCCAAATACTCGTTTTTAGACAAATGGATTACCTAAGAAGTTATAAGAACATCTATGATCAGAACATCATACTGATGTACAAGGGAGAGCTGACCTTCGACCTGGTCACTGCGATGATCGCCACCTTGGAGGAGCGTCTAGAAGAGTTGGAGGAGAATCGGAAAGTCAAGAAAAAGTTCTATAACGTCGCGACAGAGTGTATCCAAAACCTTTACTACCACCTGGATGAGGTACATGCAGATGACCTCAACATCAGCTCTTACGACTCGAGATCGGCCCTTATTCTGATTGCAGCAAGAAAAAGATTTTATAGCTTGCAAACCGGGAATTATGTGCCTCTTTCAAAGGTCGACGACATTCAAAACCGTTTAGATGATATCAACAATGTGGCGCCAGAAGAGCTCCGTGCACTCTATAAGAAGGTGCTGAACGAGCAGGAATTTTCCGATAAGGGAACGGGAGGTCTAGGCTTCATCGATATCGCCAGGAAGACGGGAGGTCAAAAATTAGGATATAAGTTTCAACCAGTTACTGACGAGGTGTCGTATTTCACTTTTCAAGTGAGATTGCCACGACTGATTGCTCAGTAAAGCACGATAGGGACAAAATGGAAAAGATTTTTATAGAACCAACTAGAGTCACTCCGCTGATCAACTTCGATCCGGACGAAGGGATCCTAGAGATCAAGGGACGCTCTAGCCCTGAGAATTCCATCCAATTCTATCAGACGTTGATGGATGCTCTGGACGATTACGCCATTAAGGGTCAAAATGCCTTGACTGCCAATATTGCATTCGAGTACTTCAATACCAGCTCTTCCAAATGTCTTTTCGATGTATTCAAGAAGATGTCCAAAATCATAGATAGCGGTAAAGACCTGACTATCAATTGGTTTTACGAAGAAGATGATGAAGACATGATGGAGGCCGGAGAAGATTACAGCGACTTATTAGATTTGCAGTTTAACTTCTTAGAAATTGAAGATTAACTGCGAGCCTTATGGCGGAGAAGTCCCGTGAGCTGTATCAGGATGAGATAGATAACCTCAAAGCTTTTCGCCAAAAGATTGACACCAAAGCAATCTTCAAAGAGGACCTGGACGACTTCTCTAATTACTACGAGGAACTTATCGCCCAGGCGAAGGTCATCACAAGAGTAAGCGATCGTCTACAAAAGAAGCTGGACAACGCTAATATCCAAATACAAGATCAGAACGTAGAGATTAAGGACAAAAACCTGGAACTTGGCACTACCCTTGATCAACTGGCCAAGGCGAAAGTCGGCAAGCGAGCTAGTACCATTTTATACACGGTGGCCATTGGCATATTCATTGTCGAACAAGTTTTTCTGGAGCCCCTGATTGAACAAAAGCTAGCAGAGGAAGAGGTGAACGTACCGTACATAGGTTTGATGATCCTCGCTGTCCTCTTCATCCTGGTCAAACTGCTCGAATCTTCCCTCGAAGGCTACTTTATGAAGAAGGAGAAGAAGCGCATTTTAGAAAAAGAAAAAAGCTTCAAAGAAGATGCGAAGCCAGCCTTTGGCTAAGTGCTCGTTAAAACGCTAAAACCGATTTATGCACTCCACTACGACCACCTCCCTCTCACCGGCCCAGGACAAACTGCGGCAACAAGTCACCGGCCCGCAGTTTCCGCTCTACCTGCTCAAAAACCTTCCTATGGGCTGGCTAGCGGGCATCCGAGTACGAGAGTTGAGTCCTGAGCGCTGCGTGACCTCCGTGCCGTTCAAATGGCTCAACAAGAATCCGTTCCGATCGATCTACTTCGCGGTCCAGAGTATGGCAGCGGAGCTTTCTACCGCCGCTAATTGTATGCTTGCCGTTACTGGCCAAGCCCCCTCAGTGGCCTTCATTATCGTCGATATGAAAGCGTCCTTTTCCAAAAAGGCGACGGATCGGGTCTTCTTCACCTGCGAAGACACCATCAAAGCTTTTGAGGCGGTTCAGCAATGCATTGAGACCGGTGAATCTCATGCTGCCACCTTCGAAACCGTAGGTAGAATGGCCGACGGGACCGAAGTATCACGATTTGAATTTACTTGGAGCTTCAAGCAGCGCAAAGCACGCTGATTGACTGCCGCCGAAAAGGGGCCGGTGATAGGGCACTAGCTGAGCGATACGCATGCGTTGAGACATCGCATCACGATTACAGACACCACGGCTTCCAAGAAACGTTACATGGCAATAGAAGGATCCCCGACGTCATCACAACTGCTTGATCAGCCGGTTCGCAGGCGCGCTCTTGATGCTGGACTCCAGCTCCATCATCACTGATTCAATTCTCTTAAATACCTCATCGTCGTCCGCCTTGAGACTATCAAAACCCCTTTCGTTCACTTTGGTCATCACTGTATGCATGTCCAACTTGGCGATGTCCATGGCAGGTTGAAACGCCTCGGTATCATCTTCGGTGTTCACCTGATTCAACACGCCGGCGTCGGTCAGATCCTGACAAACGTCTCGTACAAATCGATACGGGATCTGCACTTTGCTCGAGAGGTCACTCACCGTCAATGCCTCGTCGCCCTGCTCGAAGTTTTTAATGATGTGCCTTAGCACGAGGAAGGTGACTTCCCATCTGTGACGATTGCTGAGTTTCATGGACTTCAGGTCATGTTGCCAGAGGTTGGCATTTTGCGTAGCATATGCGTACTCCGCACCAAACAAAACGATGGTCCAACTCAATTGAAGCCAAATTAGGAATAGCGGGAGCGCCGCAAAACTTCCGTAGATGGCGTTGTACTTGGAAAGGAACACTTGCGCCTGGACCCAACCCAACTGTACCAATTCGTAGGCTGTACCCGCCAGAATCCCGGCGACGATCGCTGGAATGATCTTGACTTTTGTATTGGGAAAAATCAGGTACAATAGCGTCAAGGAGATCCAAATCAGAATGTAACGTAAGAAGAACAAGAGCGGTTTGAAGTAGGCTAGCAACTCAAAATTCCTGGCAAGCTGATTGAATTGCGTTCCCACGAGCGCCGTAGCGCTTCCCGATAGGATAATGAAAATAGGTCCGACAATGATGATGGCGAGATAGTCGGCAAGTTTCCGCTGCCAACTGCGGCTTCGGGTGTGCCAAATACCGTTGAACGCTAGCTCAATATTATTGAGCAGCCTGAGTACGGCATAGACCAGGAAGACAAAGCTGATCCCCGTGATCACCCCTCCGTTGGCACTGGCCAACATATTTTGCGCCCAGGTCAGCGCTTGCTCCATGACCTCACCCTGGCTCTCGCCGAAGAGGTTGTTGAGTTGAGCAGTCAAATACTTTTCCAGGCCAAAGCCCTGGGCAATCCCAAAGGCCATCGCCAGCACTGGAACGATCGACAGAATAGAAAAATAGGTCAGCGCCGAGGCCGTCTCGGAAACCCGATACTTGGTAAACTCAGTGATGGAGATGATCGTGACACGCAGCTGCTGATACCAGATCGCAGTCCACTTGGGAAGCGTGGAAATCTTGACCTTCCACAAGTCCACTTCCAAAAATTGGCGAATGGAGTTTATCCTTTGGCGTAATGTCATAAGATGAAATTAGCACAAAATCATAGGCCGACAAAGCGCATGGGTATCATGCGGAAGAAAGGTGAGCAAGAACCGAGCAGCAGGATCCACCTCAGGCCACCCCGCGCTTCAACTCCAGGATCGTGATCTCAGGGAGAATGCCCACTCTGCCCGGGTAGCCAATGAAGCCAAAGCCCCGGTTGACATACAGGTACTGAGCGCCTTCCTGATAGAGATCCGCCCATTGCTTATAGACAAACTTTGAAGGACTCCAACGAAAGTTGCCAATCTCCACGCCAAACTGCATACCATGGGTGTGGCCCGAAAGCGTCAAGTCGATGTCTGAATACTCCGGCCTGATTTGCGAATCCCAATGGCTCGGATCGTGAGACATCAGCAACTTAAAAGGTAGGTCTTCCATGCCCTCGTAAGTTTTGACCATATCGCCATACTTGCTAAAACGACCCTTACCCCAGTTCTCCACACCAAGCAATCCAATAGACTCTCCATCCACCGTAATGGCTTTGTTCTCATTTAGCATGATTTGCCAGCCCATATAGCCATGCATTTCATGCAAATTTTTTACATCCTTCAGCTTAGCTTCCTGCGAACTCCATCCCCGGTAGTCACCATAGTCATGGTTACCCATAATAGAGTGCACGCCCAGAGGTGCGTTCAAATGTTTGAACACATCGAGGTAATCTCGAGCTTCTTCGCTGTAATCATTGACGAGGTCACCAGTAAATAAAATGAGATCAGGCTTCTCTGCCTGCACCATATCTACACCTCCTCTGACCGCCGTCTTATTAAAAAAACTGCCGGTATGAATATCCGAAAGCTGTGCGATCTGGATGCCGTCGAAAGCAGCTGGCAAGTTTGGAAAATGGAGGGTCCTCCTTCTCACCCGATAGTCATGAGCACCCGAGATGATCCCAAAACTGAGGGTCGCCAAAGGCACAGCTCCGGCGATCAATGCCGACTTTGCCATGAAGTCGGAACGAGATTTGGAGAAGGGTTGCTCACGAGTACCCATTAGGTCGATCACCCACAAAATGCCTCGCCGGAGATCATCCGTAAGCAGTACCACCCCTGCAAAGAGCTTAGACACAATGTTGACAAAAAAGACAGATATGAAAACTACACGAAGGCTTTTGAACTGCTCGGGATCCAGGCGAGAGTAGAGAAATATGCCGGACCAAGCTGCAATGGTGATGAACCAATAGAGCCCAAAGTACAGGTACCTGCGACCAGTGGGCTGTTCCTCGGTAAGCTGCCTCACCACCTGAAAAATGTACAGGTCAATCAGGACATAGAGTAAGAGAAAAAAGAGAAAGACGAAGAGACGATTCATTTGATGCTATCAAAAAGAAAGACCCCGCATGAACGCGAGGTCTAAATCAGTAACCTAATAATTGTCTATCTAGCTGATACCTAATCTTCGATTAATCTTTGCGAAGAAAAGATACATCACTGGTACGATTACCAACGTCAGAAACGTGGCAAAGGTTAGTCCAAATATAATGGTCCAAGACATAGGACTCCAAAAGATTACGTTATCACCACCCATGTAGAAATCGGGGTTGTAATTTCCGAATAATCCAATAAAGTCAACGTTGATCCCGATTGCCAAAGGTATCAGCCCCAGGATCGTGGTGATCGCCGTAAGTAATACCGGTCTGAGACGCGTCTTACCTGCTTCCACGATGGACTCAATGACCTGATCAAAAGGCAGCTTGTCCCCGCCATTCTCTTCTTTCTTGCGCTTTCTGATGAGTTCAATAAAGTCAATTAATACAATCGAATTATTGACGACAATACCCGCTAGCGAAATGATACCAATCATGGTCATGATTACCACGAAGTCCATACTAAAGACGATCAGCCCAAGGAACACCCCAATCGTACTAAAGACGACAGAGGTCATGATGATGAAGGGCGTCGTGATTTTGTTGAACTGGGAGACGATGATCAGGAAGATCAAAAAGACCGCAAGCACCAAAGCGCCACTCAGGAAAGACATCTCTTCTGCCTGCTTCTCTTGCTCGCCGCCAAATCGAAAACTATAGCCCGGCGGCATCTCGAAATCCGCCAACTCGGCCTTGATTTGGTCATTGATCTCCGTGGGGTTGTAGCCACCCAGCACATTGGAGGAGATGGTCACCATCCGATCAAGGTCCTTCCTTTTCACCGAGCCGTAAGTAGAGCTAAGCTCAGCGGTTGCCACAGCACTGATCGGTACCTGGTGAATTTTTCCTGTCATTTCGTTGCGGAAAGTCACGTTCTTGTTCATCAGGGCATCGATATCGTATCGGTATTCATCCTGCAGGCGTAGCTGGATCTCGTAGTCATCTTCTCCGAGCTTGAAAGTCGAGATTTCCTTGCCGAACAGTGAGGTACGCACTTCGTAAGCGACCTGCTGAGTCGATAGTCCAAATCGGCGGGCCTTTTCTCGGTCGATGTCCACAATTAGCTCCGGCTTGCCGGTCTCCAAGTCAGACTTGAGCTTCTCGATCCCCTCGATCCCCAACTCATTGATATAATTCTTCATCTCCTCTGTTAAGTCGACAAGTCTCGCGAAGTCCGGACCTGAGATCTCGATAGCGATCGGCTTCCCGACGGGCGGTCCCGCCGCATCTTTATCTACCGTAATAGCCACCCCAGGATAACCTCCTACCGTCTCCCGGATCTCTTCCATGATGCCACTGGTGAGCGTATAGCCGGAATCGCCCGGCTTCACTCGGTATTTGAACTCCACAAAGTTCACCGTAATTCGGGCTTTGTTGGGCGTCGAGCTCTGCCCTACCGAGCTGGGATCGTTGGGATCGGCCGTGTCCTCCCCGACCTTGGTGATCACCGACTCGACCATGAAGTCGTACGGCTCTACGATGTCAATGACTTTATCCTCAATTTGCCTGGTGAACTCGTTGGTCCGCACGATATCCGTACCTACCGGCAATTCGATGAAGACATTGACGTACTTCGGCTCATTGACCGGAAAGAAGATCACCTTTGGCGGGAACACGCCCATCAATGCAAACGAGAGAAACAACAACAAGACCGTACTTCCGAAGAACACGTAAGGCATCACACCCCTCAGAGCAAACTTCAATGTGCGTGAGTATACGCTCTCAAAAAACGGCAGGACGATAGCCTGAAACCGCTTGGCTAAGGGATCGAGCACGTACACATTCAACACGATCAAGACACCTAACAGAAGCGCCAGGTTACCCAACCAGAAAACCTGTAAGGCGATGAAGAGCACACCCACAGCGAGGCAGATAATGACATTTCTCCAGACTTTGCGCCGGTCGACAACAACCTCTCCATTCTGTACTCGCATGAAGGTTGAAATCAATACGGGATTGATGACGAGCGCAACGAAAAGTGAGGACGTCAACGTAATGATTAGTCCAATCGGCAGGTACCTCATGAACTGCCCCATGAGCCCAGGCCACAATGCGAGGGGTAAGAACGCCGCAAGGGTTGTAGCTGTCGAAGAAATAATCGGGAGTGCCACCTCCCCTACTCCTTTTCGGGTTGCAGTGAGCGCATCGTAGCCCTCCTCCATCAGTCGGTAGACGTTTTCCACCACCACAATACCATTATCCACCAGCATACCTAGTGCCATGATCAGTGAGAAGAGGATCATCATGTTGATCGTAATCCCAAAAACCCCGAGGACATTGAAGGCCATAAACATGGAGAGTGGAATCGCGATACCTACGAACAAGGCATTTCTCGTGCCCAGGAAGAACAGTAGCACGAGTACAACCAGGATCACCCCAGAGATGATATTGTTCTCCAGGCTACTAACCATCTCCTTGACAAACTGCGACTGATCATTGGTACGAGAGATCTGTAGATCATCCGGCAACCACTTTTGCGCCTCTTCCAGGACCGCATCGATCTTCTCTGTGGCGATGAGCATGTTCTCCCCTCCCCGTTTGATGATATCCACGGAGACAACGGGCTTCTTCTTCAATCGGGCGTAGCTCTCCTTTTCCTTATAGTCAAAGTTGATCTTTGCTACATCCTTGAGGTAAACAATATTGTTGTTCTCATTCTTGATGACGATGTCGTGCATTTGCAACGGATCATCAAATTCTCCCAATACCCGAATCGTACGGCGAAGACCGTCATCCAAAATATTACCCCCAGATAGGGTCACGTTTTCCTCCATCACGGCGGACTCAATGTCGAAGAAACTCACGTTTCGGGCCTCCATTTCGTACGGGTTGACCATGATCTGGACCTCTTTCTCTTCGATACCCGTGATCTCTACCTTGGAAATCTCAGAAATCTTTTCAATCTCATCCTCCAACAGCTCTGCAAACTCCTGCAGCTCACTCACGGTATAGTCTCCGGCCAGGTTGAGATTCATGATCGGGAACTCTGAGAAGTTCAACTCGAACACGTTCGGATCTGCCGGGAGGTCCTGGGGCAAGCTCGGTTTAGTGCGATCGACGGCATCTTTCGCTTTCTGTAGAGCATCCTCGATGTCTGTCTCTGCGGTGAACTCCACGATGATGGTGGAGTAGTCCTGTACCGATGTAGACTTGATCTCCTCGATCTCTGAGATCGTATTGAGCTCCTTTTCGATCGGTCGAGTCACCAGGTTTTCCATATCCAGTGGAGAGTTCCCTGGGTTGGAGGTACCGATGTAGACAATCGGCTGTTCGATCTCGGGATAGCTATCCTTTGGTAGCGATCGGTACGTCTGCCATCCCATAATGACGATGAGTACCGTCAGGAAGTAAACCGTGTTTTTGTTCTTTAGCGAGAGCGATGTCAGTGGAAATTCTTTCCCGACACGCTCCTTTTTCTTTTCTTCTTCCGCCATTTTTTAAGGCAATTAGTGTGATGGTGGTTTAGAGTGAGGCTGTGGCCAAAGTGATCTGGACTCCGTCGTTGACATCCCGATAGCCCTTATCGATCAGCAGTTGTCCAGTATCAAGGCCGACAAGTATTTCCGTCTTACTGTTAAATGACAATCCTGTTTCGATCCTGGCCTTCTTCGCCAGCTTGCGATCTCCTTCATTCTCGACGACATATACAAACTTACCTTCATCATCCGCCTGAATCAAGCGTGTGGGAACAGTGAGCGCCTCGTCTTTGCGATAGTCCGTGATGCGTAGGACCGTTACCTGATTAGGCTGGAAGGAGTAGCCGCTAGCAATAGGCAGCTCGATCTGAATCTCAAATGTTCGGTTGTCTTGATTGATCACTCGACCGACTGCGGAAACCTTAGAAGGAAAAGAGAGGTCCTGGATCGGGAAGTATACATCCACAATATCTCCAGGAGCCACCTTACCGAGGTATGCTTCGGAAATAGCTGCGTTGATGTACATGTCACGCTGGTTGACGATGCGCGCCAGCGGCACACCAGGCTGAGCCATCTCCCCCACCCGGGCAGGTATATCATCTAGGGTACCAGAAAAGGGGGCCTTCACTCGGTACTGCTTGAGCTGACTCTGCAGTGTACCCAATCTTCGCTCCAAAGTCTCCTTATTGTTTTTGGCTTGTAAGTATTGCACCTCCGTACCAATCTTCTTCTCCCAGAGGTTGGCCTGTCGCTTAAAGATCGCTTCGGCCAACTCTAGGCTGGTTTGTATCTCGGCAATATTGTTGCGGAGTACGTCCGCATCCAACTCCATGATCGTGGCGCCAGCTTTGACATATTGGCCTTCCTCCACGAGGATTCGCTCGACCCGACCCATGGTTTCCGCACTGATAAAGACATTTTTCTTCGACTCAACCGTGCCCCGCACCTCAAACTGATGGATGAACTTCTCTTTCGAAGTGGTGAGTGTAGCTACGAGTACATCACTCACCTGAGAAGCTCCGAACGTGGGATCCAGTTCGAGAATTTCGGCCTCAAGTTCAGCGATTTCGGCCTCCTTGGCTTCGAGCTCTGCTTGCAAATCTTCAAGCTTCGCTTTCTTTTCCTCCAAGCCATCACCTCCACACGAGACGGTCAAGATGGCTCCGAGCAAAATGATAATAAGTGGTTTAAGAGATTGCATGAATCGGTTGTTTAGTTCGTTTTAATTCTTCCTAGCGCTTTTCTTAATTCGATTTGCGCCACGATCGCGTCGTACAGCGCGTTGTAGTAGTTGGTCTGTGCTTCCACCAAGGAGGCATCGGCATCGACCACTTCCAGGTTGGATCCAACACCTTCCTGGAATTTTATTTTCGTGATATCGTAGATCTCACTGGCCAGCTCCATATTATCACGGCTGACTTCCAGTGTTTCAACATTGGCTTCCAAAGCGATGACCGCCTGCTGGATCTCAATATCAATGCTTTGTTTCAAATACGACTTCTCATGCTCGAGCTGCGAGATTCGGATCTTGTTGCGCTCAACTTTGTAGTGTCGCTCCATACCCGCAAAAACAGGAATACTCAAGCTGACACCCACGCCACCATACTGGAGCCAACGATCGGTCTGGAACCAATCACTCGACTGAAGGGCACCCGTATTGAAACCGTAGTTGAAATTGGCGTACAAGTTGGGCAAGTATTGCGCTCGATTATTCTTCATATCCAGTTCCGCCAAATCCTGATTTGTCATCACCTGAGAGAACTCGATCCTTTGGTTATAGTCAAAAGATTCCTCCATTTCGGGTACTTCCAAAGGCACACTTTCCAGGTCCTCGGTCAGTGCGATCGGCTGCTTCAGGTCCATGCCCATTTGAAACTTCAGCAGGT
>JBCCXG010000025.1:0-20167 GCA_039191945.1 Bacteroidota bacterium | reverse complement strand
GTCGCTAGATGGTCAGACCTTTGCTACCATCGCGGAAGTCATGGGGCAGGGGACGACTAGCGAGACCGTCAATTACAGTTTTGTGGACTTCGACTTCAGGCAAGACAGTTATTACCGCTTGAAGCAGGTAGACTTTGATGGAGCGTACGAATACACGGGTATCCATTGGGTTGAAAAGTCCTTTCACGACGCCTTTTTGCTCAAGCACAATCCTATATCCGCCAGGCGGCCATTTCAGCTAAACCTGCCCACGGACTACGATGTGAGTGTGGCGATCGTAGCGATGAACGGACAACGAGTGGCCGAATGCCTCGATATGACCACAGGCGAAGCCGAGCGACAAATCAACACCAAGCTGCCTATGATCGATAAAGGTCTGTATGTGGTGATGGTCAAAACAGCATTGGGTACCATCAGGGAACAACTCCTCATCATGGACGTCAACTACTGACTATAAGCAGATGAGGGAAGTGAGGTCATAGCGTTCGAACCCCCTCAGTCAAGCTGTCGGCTCGATTGTCCTGGCCAGGATCAAGGGGCATAGGAATCAGAGCACTATCTGCTGGAATGGCTAGCGTATCGTACGGAGATGGGATGGAGAAGCTTCCACCTGCAGTTGTTTCCACCAACGAGGTAGTCTGACCACTGAGTAGCCGCCAACGACTAGCGCGACGAATAATCGTACCGGATTCAATCATCTTTACCTGACGAGTGGTACCCACTGGATCCTCGCGATGAACCATCTCTCCGGAGACAATACCGTGAAAAGTGGCCAATGACGGAGTCAATGGGTAAACCCATAGGGTGTCCCAGGTCAAATCGGCAGAGACAATAGAGCGGGCACTCTGCTCCAGGATCGCTCGGATTGAGTCGTAAGGTAAAGCAGTGGCATAGCCGGGCGGGACCCAAAAAAAGTCTTCACTATCATCCAGGTAGTCAAATTCCGCCATAAGTCCACCTGATAGGATGGCCGCGTGGTAGTCGTATAGCATCTGCGTTACTTCCTCCCGTACGCTCCCTTTGTCCAACGCCTTCAGCTTTGACTCACTCCCACAACTTCCGAGCAAAAGCATCATGGGAAACATGATCCGCCCAATGATGTGGCACCAGTCCTTTTTTGTCTTTATCATACCAGTGCCAATATAGGAAATTCGTCCATCAAGAGACCTTGCCAATCTTCACTACCTCATCTGAGGTAGACCGGCGTCTTCATGGAGAGCAAGCTTTTGAGAGTACGAACCATGCACAAGCATCGGTAGAGAGACCATGACCGCACAGTTCATTGAGGCATTCCAATCAACCATTTTGCGGGAAATGAACCGAGCCTCAACGATTTGATCCATGATTCGCTGAACCCGCGCAAGGGATAGAGCGGCCTGTTTGACCATGGAGGGAGAGGCACCGATTGTTGCTCGTATGATCATCAAGCCTCTCCCTTCATGGGAGTAGCGAAAGCCCGGTCGAGGGGCCAATGGCAATGGCCCCGCGATGCGCCCAAATAAAACTCAAAAAAATCGTCAGTGACTATGGCAAGTCCCTGCGGAGAGCCCTCTACTTTTGAGCCCAAATTCAAGCTCAAACCACATGTCTGTCACGGTAGCCCTGAGGCACTACACGCGCTACACCTACGATCGTCACATAGAGGTATCTCCCCAAGTCATCCGACTGCGGCCTGCTCCGCATGCGCGGACACCGATCAAGGGCTATACACTAAACGTAAAGCCGGATAACCACTTCATCAACTGGCAGCAGGACCCGTTTGGCAACTACCTAGCACGGATTGTCTTTCCGGAGAAGATCGATTTCTTCGAAGTGGATGTGGAGGTCCTTGCTGAGATGGTAGTCATCAACCCCTTTGATTTCTTCGTCGAGGACTACGCCAAGCAATACCCATTTCAGTACGAAAAGGGTCTTGGGGAACAACTTCAGCCTTACCTCGAGGTCAAAGAACAAGACGAGCAGCTCTTAGCACTTGTGGCTGCAGCCAAAAGTCTTCATCAAAAGGACCATTCGATCGTGGACTATCTGGTAGCCGTGAACCAGCTGGTCAACGAGAAGCTCAGCTACCATATCCGCATGGAACCCGGTGTACAATCCTGTGAACAAACGCTTGCGCTGGGCTCCGGATCTTGCCGGGACTTTACCTGGCTGATGGTGCAACTCCTGAGACATCTTGGTCTAGCGGCCCGATTTACTTCCGGCTACCTCGTCCAATTGAAAGCCGATACGAAGTCGCTGGACGGGCCCTCCGGCCCAGAGGAAGACTTCACAGACTTGCACGCCTGGGCAGAAGTCTATGTACCAGGTGCGGGCTGGGTAGGGCTGGACAGTACCTCTGGCCTCTTCGCCGGAGAGGGGCATATCCCACTGGCGTGTACACCAAGCCCAGAGGGTGCTGCGCCGATTACTGGAGCGACGGAGCCTACCAAAACAGAGTTTCACTTTGAAAACACCATCAAGCGGGTCATCGAAAAACCCCGTGTGACCAAACCCTACAGCGAGGATCAGTGGGCTCGTATCCTGGCCCTAGGCGATCAGGTGGACGAGGAGCTAGAAGCCAACAATGTGCGTCTAACAATGGGTGGCGAGCCTACCTTTGTGTCGATTGACAACCAGGACGGTCCCGAGTGGAATGAGGCGGCAGACGGGGAGCATAAGCGGCAACTCGCCAATCAACTGTTTCGGAGACTGAAGGACGAGTATGGAGCGGGCGGGCTCATGCAATACGGCCAAGGGAAATGGTATCCTGGAGAGCCCCTGCCGCGTTGGAAACTCGCGTGTTTTTGGCGCAAGGATGGTGTACCCCTTTGGCAGGACGACAACCTGATGGCGGACATCTCACAGCAGTACGGCTACCAACCCAAGGAAGCGGAGCAGCTGATGGCAAAGCTTCTCGAACTGCTCCATGTAGACCCAAGCTGCACACATCCTTGCTTTGAGGATCCGTTCTATTTTGCCTGGGAAGAACTGAATGTACCCATCAATGTCGACCCTCTACAACTTGATCTCAAGTCCCCACTGGAGCGTCAAAAGCTGGCCCAACTCCTGCACCAGGGACTCGACCAACCCGTGGCCTATTGCATTCCGATCCGGTGGGACTTCTCAGCACAGGAGTGGCAGACCAGTCAGTGGACCTTTCGACGACAACATCTTTTCCTGACTCCTGGCAACTCGCCAGCGGGTCTCCGATTGCCACTCGATAGCGTTCAAGTGGGTGGAAGCGATGAGCAGGTACGAGCGGAACGAAGTCCTCTCGAAGATCTACCCCCTCTACCAGAGCAGGGATTGCCACGCAGGAATGAGCAGAAGCCATATAATGTCTCCGACGAAGTATTTAAGACTTGTCTGCTTATCGAGGTGCGAGATGAGAAGCTGTTTATTTTCATGCCTCCCCTAGAGCACTTTGAGCAGTACCTGAGGATCGTGGAAGCCATCGAGGAAGCAGCACGAGGATTGGATCTCAAGGTTTTGATCGAGGGATACGACCCACCCCAAGATCATCGGCTACAGAAGTTTATGATCACACCGGACCCTGGTGTAATCGAAGTCAACATACACCCATCTGCCTCTTGGAAAGAGCTGACTGTCAACTACGACGCATTGTACCAACATGCTGCTGAGTCACGACTGGCCACCGAAAAGTTCAACCTGGATGGTCGCCATACGGGGACGGGAGGAGGTAATCACGTGACCCTTGGAGGTGAACAGCCCTCACACAGCCCATTTCTAAGGCGCCCTGACCTACTGAGAAGCTTCATTACCTATTGGCAGCATCACCCTTCTCTATCCTACCTTTTCAGCTCCCAATTCATCGGGCCCACAAGCCAGGCTCCAAGAGTAGATGAGGGCCGTGACGAAATGTTGTATGAGCTTGAGCTGGCTTTTCAGCAGGTTCCAGACCAGGAGAACGAGGTACCCTACTGGTTGGTCGACCGTCTGTTTCGCAACCTGTTGGTAGACATTACGGGCAATACCCACCGAGCGGAGTTTTGCATTGACAAGCTATACTCTCCGGATAGTAGCAGCGGCCGTCTCGGTATTTTAGAGTTCAGAGGGTTTGACATGCCGCCGCACTATCGCATGTCAATGGTCCAGTTTCTCCTGATCAGGGCACTATTGAGCTGGTTTTGGAAACATCCCTATCAGCACAAACTTGTACGGTGGGGCACGTCGTTGCACGACCGCTTCCTCCTACCCCACTATTGCTACAAGGACATGACTGAGGTCGTCAATGACCTTCGGCGAGCAGGCTACGATTTCAACATTGGGTGGTTTGACCCCTTCTTTAGCTTTCGTTTCCCTTTCCTCGGAGAGTTACAGGTGGACGACGGCATCCACATCGAACTCAGGACCGCGATAGAACCCTGGCACGTATTGGGTGAGGAGATGTCTAATACCGGCACCGCCAGGTTTGTCGATTCCTCTCTGGAGCGGATACAGGTGAAGGTCACCGGGCTCACCGACTCCAGGTATCACCTGCTTTGCAATGGTGCTCGGATTCCTCTGACAAACACAGGGGTACAGGGAGAGTACGTCGCAGGTATACGGTACCGCGCCTGGCAACCTCCAAGCGCGCTGCATCCTACCCTGGGCGTGGATACCCCACTGATCATCGACCTGTTTGACACCTGGTCCTCCAGGTCAGTGGCCGCCTGCCAGTACCATGTCGCCCATCCGGGCGGTCGCAATTACGATACCTTTCCCGTGAACAGCTACGAAGCCGAGTCACGCCGCATTTCCAGGTTTTTCGACTTTGGGCATTCGATTAGCCTGGTGGAGCCGAAAGTGGTGCAGCCCCAGGCTGCCGGACGTTTTGTTACAAAAGTCAATATTCTCAGTCACTACGAGGCAATAGGTGAAACAGTCAATCCCGAATATCCCCATACGATGGACCTCCGTCGATACAAGGGTACCCAACCCATTTGATGTCCATCTGAAAAAGGAGACCTTTGACCCATGATTCATTCCTATCTATCTGAACGCACCGCAAAAGACTCCCCCTTTCTAGACGAGGTGGTCAATTCGAAAGGTGGCGTTCGCACGCATTGGCAGCGGCTGGTCAGTAGTCTCGACCGCCTGGGGCACGAAGACCTCAACTCGAGACAGCGAGAGGTAGACAATCAATTGCGTGAAAATGGTGTCACCTACAATGTCTACGGCGATCCAAATGGAATGAATCGACCTTGGCGGCTGGATCCGATCCCGATGGTTTTTGGTCAGGAAGACTGGGAAGTCATCGAAAAAGGATTGATCCAACGCGCCACACTGCTGAATCATATTCTACGTGATATTTATGGAAGCCGCACACTCATCCGGGAGGGGCTTGTACCTTTCGAGTTGATCTACAATCACCCCAGCTTTCTGCGTCAGATGGACAAAATAAAGCTGCCAGGTGACCAGCTCCTGATTCACTATTCAGCTGACCTCGCTCGTGGTCCCGATGGGAAGATGTGGATCATCAATGACCGCACGGACGCACCCTCAGGAGCCGGTTACACTTTCGAAAATCGTGTGGCCATGACCCGTGTATTTCCCGAGATGCTTCGTGAAAACCAGGTGAGAAAAATCACGCGATACTACCAAACGCTGAAGGACACCTTGTCAAACCTCAACTGGCAAAACAAGGAAGATCCTAGAATTGTCTTCCTATCCCCTGGTCCTGGCAATGAGACTTATTTTGAGCACGCTTATCTATCATCATTCATGGGATTTACGCTAGCTACTGGCGAAGATCTGACGGTAAGCGACGGCCACGTGTGGCTGAAGACGATCCAAGGACTGAAGAAGGTCGATGTCATCGTGAGGCGAGTAGACGATGTCTATTGCGATCCCTTGGAGTTTCGGATCGATTCGCATCTGGGCGTTGTGGGACTGATGGAGGCCATTCGCCAGCAAAATGTGTTGGTAATCAATCCACTAGGCTGCCGAATCCTCGAAAATCCCGGTCTCATGGCATTTCTTCCTCGGATTTGCGAGCATCTGTTAGGTGAAGAACTGATGCTGCCCTCGGTAGCTACCTGGTGGTGCGGGCAGGAGAAGGAAATGCAATACGTCTTGGACAATTTACCTTTCCTAATCATTAAGAGGATCTACCGGACTAACGAACACCGATCCGTCTATGGACCGGACCTTAGTCAGGAACAAATAGAAGCACTGCGGCATGATATCATGGCGCGACCCTATATGTACGTAGGGCAGGAAATGGTGAATTTTTCCACCACGCCCTCCTACATTGATGGAAAGCTAGAGGCGAGGAATGCAGTGTTTAGAAGCTATATCGTGGCAGACGCGGCTAACTCCGGCTATTACGTGATGCCCGGGGGGCTGTCCCGAAGTTCCCCTAAGCAGGGTGTATTTCTCGTATCCAATAAAGATGGAGGGATCAGTAAGGATACCTGGGTGCTTGGAGAAGAACCCACCCAACGCTCAGTCTCTAGAACCTCTGGCTTACTCAAAGGAGGTGATAACATACTCCCCAGCCGAACGGCCGAGAACCTCTTTTGGCTGGGTCGTTATGCAGAGCGAACGGTTCACATCATTCGATTACTTCGAGCCATTCTGCAGGAGTACTACGAAAGAAATATCGACAACCACCCGGACAAGGATGAAGCACTGACCAAGCTATTGCAAACCCTGACGGAGGTCACTCTTACGCATCCCGGGTTTAAGGATGATGAGCTACTCGCCAAACCCGAGAAAGAGCTCATATCACTAGTGACCGACGCAGGTCGCATTGGGTCACTTGGACAATCGTTGCAGGCCTTTCTACGGAACGGCTATGCTGTACGCGATCGCCTAGGTCTTGACGTTTGGCGAATCATGGATACGGTCACCGAGGAGTGGCAAGTATTGCAGGGACGGAAGCGACTCAACTCCATCAATCACAGCTTAGACAACCTGATTGTAAAGTTGATGGCCTTCTATGGCTTAACAATCGATTCCATGACACGTGAGCCCTCCTGGAATGTCTTTAATGCTGGTAGATTTCTCGAAGCCGCCATGAAGTCATGCCAAACCATGCAGGGTCTATTGATTGAACCAAAAGAGACAGAGACCGAACGTACCCTTTTAGAATACTTGCTGATGATCAATGAAAGCCTCATCACTTACCGGTACAAGTATCGGTCGACGATCGATTTGTCTGGGGTGCTTGATCTCCTATTAACTGACGAAGACAACCCGAAGTCCATTGCTTATCAGCTTGCGCACATCGATCAGCATTTGCAGCCCGTCTCCATCTCCGAAGGCAAGGGATTGAGTACTATTCAAAAGAAACTGCTTGCCGCACAAACCAGAGTCTTGCTGAGCGATCCTCGTGAGCTCAGCAAAATTGACAAGTCATCCGGCAAGCGCGAGAAATTAGACACGTTTTTCTCAGAAATCATCAGTGGCCTCGGCGAAACCTCCACGCTCATTAACAACATGTACTTTAACCACACGCAACAGCGCTATGGATATGTCACGACAAAACTCCCCGAGGTATGAGGTACCACGTCGTTCATGAGACGAGATATGTCTACGATTCACCGGCTTCGCTTTGCCACAATATCATTGTCCAAGAGCCAAAAAATCAGGAGTTTCAGCAGGTAGAATCCTACAGATATATCATCGACCCCAAGCCGCACTTTGCCGCCGACAGAGTAGACTTTTTTGAAAATGCCTTCACCTACTTCGCTGTTCAGAAGACCCACCAAGAGCTGATTGTCACCTCTGAAAGTACGGTAAAGCTGTCCCTGCCCCGATGGGCTGGGGTTGACGCGAGGAGTACACCTCCCTGGGAAGAAGTAGCCCAGTGGCTCAAGAGCGTGAAAGCCCTAAATGACACCAGACAGTTTTACCTCGAATCGCCTCATGTCTACCCTATCTCGGGGTTGGTCGAGTACGCACAAACCTCCTTCACACCGGGAAGACCTATCCTCGAAGCGGCTATTGACCTTAACACCAGAATATTTGATGATTTTGAGTTTACCTCAGGCTTCACGGATATCAGTACACCACTAGGGGAAGTATTTGCCAGCAAAAAAGGGGTGTGCCAGGACTTTGCCCATTTTGGCCTGGCATGCCTGCGGTCCATTGGCCTGTCGGCTCGCTACGTCAGTGGATACATCGAGACCCTGCCGCCGCCCGGCCAACCAAAACTCCAGGGTGCGGATGCATCTCACGCTTGGATCGCCCTCTTCGTTCCTGACCTGGGATGGGTAGAGTTGGACGCGACCAACAATCTGATAGCCACTGACCAGCACGTCCGAGTCGCCGTGGGAAGAGACTTCAGCGATGTCGTTCCGCTAAAAGGAATTGTCTACAGTGGCGGAGACCAGGAAATGATCGTGAAGGTCGATGTCAATCGCTTTCCTGAGACAGCGTAAAAGTGCTACTTGAAGGTCTTTTTGGCGGTTTTCATCGCCTGATAGGCATTGAGAATCCCTCCACTACCGGATAGATCGCCAAAAGAGACCTCCATAGGATCTCCTTCCTCCGTTGGTTGCATGACAAGTTTTGGCTTCTTGACCGGCATCACGGATGATGTCAAGACCTGAATGAGTTCTTGCGGGGTCGCTTGCGAATAGTAAGCCAAAATGAGGGCCGCTACACCACTGGTAATTGGTGCGGCAAAGCTCGTACCATCGTGTGAGCTATAGGTATTGTCCAGGTCCAGGGTCACGATGGATGCTCCCGGCGCAAAGAGATCAACCTGCTGCTTTCCATAATTGGAGAAGGAAGCTGCGATGCTTTCGTCAAAATCTCTCGAATTGGCTCCAATCTCCAACCAATGGCTCGCCTTTTTGCCATCAGCATAGATAGAGGTAGGGAAATTGTCCGACTCGTCGATATTCCGCCCGTCATTGCCAGAGGCATGCACCAAGAGTACACCTTTCTCTTCCGCATACCGGACGGCGTCATCAACAAAGCTTTTCTGAGGAGAGAAGTTTTTACCGAAGCTCATGTTGATGATGTCTGCCCCGTTGTCCACCGCATACCGAATGGCCAGCGCCACATCTTTGTCGCGTTCGTCGCCCTGCGGCACCGCTCTCACCGGCATGATCTTGACAAACTCGGTCACACCATTGATACCAATGCCATTGCCTCTAATGGCGGCTATGGTACCGGCAACTCCGGTGCCGTGCGTCGCATCCGGTCCCCTGACATCTGGATTCCCATAGTTTCGGTCAGTGATATCTGTTGGATCATCTCCAATGATGTCCCGTGCATTGAGTCCAGGCTCCAGATAATAGTCCATATACTCGATGCTGTACTCGACCGCCGCCTGTACGTAATCATCGGTGAGTCCCAGTTCGAAACGACCACGGAGAAACTGCACGGCATACTCTACATCTTCCCGGTCGGAACTGACTTTCTCCAGGTCTTCTATGCTTTTGACTTCTACTCCGGTGGCGTCTTGCACGATCTTTTTTGCTTCTTGATATACCTCCACGAAGGCCGATATGTTGTCTCGAAACTGGCGGTTCTCCTCCAATTGTTCATCGTAGGACGCCTTCGCGCTGGCGAATAGAGGATCTTTATTATCGGACTCAGCTACAATGCGGGTCTCCTCCAAGTTCTCATATTGTACATTTTCCCCGTTACTATTCCCTAGGAAATTCCAACCATGTATGTCATCGATGTAGCCATTGCCATCGTCATCAATGCCATTGGCCGCCACTTCATCTTCATTGATCCATATTTTGCCTTCCAGGTCCTCGTGCTCGATGTCCACCCCGCTGTCGATAACCGCTACCAAGACAGTTTTCTCCGGCGTCTTTCCCTTTAGCAGCTTGTTATAGACCTTATCCAAACTGATACCGGCCACTTTGTCGGCCTTCGGATCCTTGTTGAACCAATCGAAGTATGAAGCATCCAACTCCTCCAGAGACGAACCCTGTGCAACAACCTGCGGCATACCGACCAAAAGACCCAAAATGGTCATCAAGAAATATCTACCCATCTTCAAACCCAATAATTTGCTCTAAAGTAACCCAAAACTACGTCGATTATTTTGCACAATTACAGAAACGGTGCGCCGCAGCGGCCACCAGGATGCCTGAGCGAAATGTAAACCTCCTGACAAACCCTCCGACTCCGCAAACTCTAAGGAAACTCAATTGTCCTAGTTCCTAGTACTGAAAGGCGTATGAGGTTGATCTTATCCATCCTGCTATTTGCTTGGGTCGTGTTAGAAACACATGCTCAGTGTTGCTCCGGCGGAGTACCCATGTCCGGCAACATCGGCTTGCCTGCGGCCAACAAGGGTACCTGGCAATTTTCTCTAAACTACGATTTGAACTTTCTGGAAACCCTTAAGGCAGGAAGTGAAGTATTGGATGATCGGAGCAGGCGTCGAGAGACCCATTCATTACTCCTAGAAAGTGGCTATTCCATCACGGATCGTTTGTCCGTCGACTTATTTCTCTCCTTCGTCCGTCAGGAGCGAACGATCAATCCCATCGGACTCCCCCAAGACTTCGTCGCCACGCAAGGGTTAGGAGATGCTGTAGTTCTGATCAAATATGCGATTTGGCCAAAAATAACCGCGGGCTTTGGTATGAAACTGCCTACTGGAGCCTCGGACAGAACCAGAGACAGCGGCCTGCCGTTGAACGCGGACCTACAACCAGGTAGTGGCGCACTGGATCAGCTGCTTTATCTCAACTATAGTACTGACGTTCGATTTCGGCCTTCTATGACAGTTGGTAGCACAGTGATTCACCGCTTCACCGGGACCAACAACAGCTACTTGGGATCATCCTCCTATCGCTTTGGCAACGAGACCCAAGTCACGGCATCGATCGCAGATCGGATAGCCATCGGTCGCCTACTACTGGACCCCTCGCTGAATCTCCGCCTACGGATACAGGGTCGGGACCAATTCAACAATATCGACTTCCCTTCTTCAGGAGGTACATTCCTCTTTATCAATCCCGGCTTAGCGGTGGTGCTGAACACAAAGCTTTCCTATCAGCTCAATGTGGCATTGCCTATCTACGCCCATGTCAACGACACCCAATTATCCCCGACTTACCGAATCAACACAGGCTTTTTCTTCACACTTCCGCGAAAAAGTCAGTCTCAATTTATCATACCGAATGTCAACTAGATCAAGAATTTCATTTATGAAAAGACGTGCCCACCTATTGCCTGTAATGCTACTGTTTGCCCTAGGGGTACTATCACAAAGCTGTAATGATGACGCCACCACCTCATCATCTCTACTTGGGGATTGGCTCATTCCTCGTGAGAGAGTCTTCGACGGCGGACCCGGAAAGGATGGCATCCCCTCCTTGCAAAGTCCAGAAATGTTACCTGCCAAGGAGATCCAATATCTGGCCCCAAACGATCTTGTACTAGGTATCAAAGTTGGGGATGAAACCCGGGCCTACCCTCATCCCATACTGGATTGGCATGAGATCATCAATGATGGCATTGGTAATAACAATTATGCGGTGACCTACTGCCCGCTGACCGGAACGGGAATTGGATGGAATAGGGAAGTAGGCGGTGAGGTGACTACCTTCGGTGTGTCCGGATTGCTCTTCAATACTAACTTGATCCCCTACGATCGACGGACGGACAGTAACTGGAGTCAAATGATGCAGCAAAGTATCAATGGTGAACTGATTGGACAGCGCCCCGAATTTGTTCTCCTAGTAGAAACCACCTGGAGCACCTGGCAAAGGATGTATCCCAACTCAACGGTCACATCTACAAACACAGGTATCTCCAGAAACTACGGGAGGTACCCTTATGGAGACTATCGTACGTCGGAAGATCTGATCTTCCCAGTTGAAAACTTCGACAGTACCTTGCCGGCAAAGGAGCGGGTGCTGGGAGTTGATATCAACGGTACCCAGCGAGCTTATCGGTTTGAGCTTTTCGAAGAACGCAAAATAATGTTGGACAATATCGGAGGCGCAAATGTCATTATCATCGGTGACCGCCAGGATAACTTTATGGTAGCTTTTGAAAACGACCTGCCCCAGGCTCGGCTGCCCTTGGAATTGGTCAATGATGGCTCTACTACCGTAATGCGAGATGCTTTGGGTAATGAATATGACTTCTTTGGTCAAATCATCGCAGGTCCCAACGAAGGTGAGGTGCTCACTCCCGTAAATGCATACATAGGCTTTTGGTTTGCCTGGGCGGCGTTCTTCCCGGGTATAGAATTGGTCACTCAGACTGATTAAGTTCAGCAAGGATCCGGGTGATTCCAGCCCTGTAGGTCACAAAATCCAGAAGGTTCCCGTGGTTGGCGCCTTCTACGGTATAAAAATGAGCAGTTTCCTTTGATAGCGCTTCGAACAGTCGATGACCCGACTCATAGGGTACCACTTGATCTTCGGTACCATGAAAGATATGGATCTCGGTACGGGCTTCTGACAAATAAGCCGAGTTGGGAAATCTGTACCGCACCAATTGCCCGGAGGGAAGGAATGGGAAGTAACGGGCAGCCATTTCCTGCAAGCTAAAGAATGGCGTCTCCAAAATTAGCATTACAGGGTGATTGCGACCAGCAACGTAACTGGCCGGTCCCGATCCGAGGGATCGGCCGTAGACAACGATTTGCTCCTCAGACCACCGTGTCGTGAGTCTTTCGTACAAAATCTGCGCATCGTCAAGCAGGGCTTTTTCGCTTCTCTTCCCCGTGCTCTTGCCGTAGCCACGATAGTCATAAATGAAAAAGTCGTACCCCTGATTTAGAAAGAAGTAGGATACTTCACCCCAACGAGGAAGTTCGCCCCCGTTCCCATGGTGGTAGAAGACGACACCCTTTGGATCTTCTGCCTCAAAGTAGAGTGAATTGATCTCGCCTCCATCGGGCATTTCGAAGCGCTGCTCCTCAAAAGGGGCTCGAAAACTATAAACATGATCTTGTGAAATCGGCTCGCCAAGAAAGATGAACCGCTCCTGGAAGACATAAACCGCCAGGGCCAGCAGGAGGTAGACCACCAACCCAATGACTATCACCGTCTTGATCGTGCTCAAAGTACGACCTGCTTTTTCTTACCACTTCTTTTGAACTGTAGACTGGTCTCCTTTGGATCTACGGTCTTTGGCAACTTTGCATTGAGCATCTCATCGAGCATACGGTGATACTCTTCATTGGTGTACAAATTGTTGTGCCCGGCGCCGATGACCGAATACAAACGAGTATGCTCGGGGTTGACCTGTGACAGCTTCACAGCCGTCTTGTAGGGGATCAACTTGTCATTGGTCCCGTGGATGATCTTGATAGGACATTGCACGTACTTCAACCAACGGTGTGTTTCAATCGGAAATCTCAGGATCAATGAAAGCGGTAGAAAAGGGACATATCGCCTGGTGACTTTCTTGAGACTGTAATAGGGAGATTCCAAAATGAGCATTCTTGGCTGATTGGTACTGGCCAACTTGGCGGCGAAGCCAGAGCCCAACGAACGACCATACACGATAATGTATTTCTCTTTGACCTGTTTCTTCATCTCGTCATAGATGAATTGGAGGTCTCTCTTAATGCCTGCTTCCGTCCGCTTACCGGTGCTCTTTCCAAAACCGCGATAATCAATCATGATCACATCATAGCCCAAACGGGTAAAGTCCACCGCAAACCTACCCCAGCCCTTGATAGACCTTGAGTTGCCCTTGAGATAGAGTACGACTCCCTTAGGCTCTTTCAGGCAAAAATGTACACCGTTGATATTGACCCCTGGTACCGGTTCAAGGTTGTACTCCATGAACTGTGTGTCAGGGTACTTGAATTCGAAATCTTGTGGAAGCTTTTCGGGCTTGAATAGAAACTTCTCTTGCCAGAAGTAGACAAAGAAATTAATGGCTACGTAAACCGCTAGTATGATCAGGATCCAAGTCAGCACTTTGGGAATTTACGGTTTTTCGAAGGAAAGCGGATTTGTACTCAAGGGAAATTATATTAAATACTCTTCTTCTTCCTTGATCGTAATGGGATATTCTTCTTTTAGCCTGGTGGCCAACCCTTGCACCTTCGTCAATTCATAGGCAAAGAAAAATTCCATGGTCTTGATTTTGCTTTTCAAAAAAGTTGAGTCATTGGTTTCATTTTGAGCGGCGAGCTGAGCGGCCGCTTCCGTACCTTGCTTCAGCCACTGCCATCCGACGGCTACCAAACCAAACAGTTCCATATACAGGGTGGCATCCGCCAAGAATAATTCGATCTGACCCTTAAGGGCGTAGCCGATCAGATGTTGCGTGACAGACATCAATTCCCCCTGACTATCGGATAGCTGCTCTGCAGCCTTGCTCAGTCGCTCATCTTGAGATGCCTTCGCTATGGCCTGTTCCAGTTCTCCAAAGAACAGCTGCAAAGCCAAACCATTTTCCGCTGTCACCTTTCTCCCTAGCAGATCTTGAGATTGTATCCCCGTCGTACCCTCGTATATTGCCATGATTCTAATGTCACGATAGTACTGTTGCAAGGGGAAGTCCGTGCAGTACCCATACCCACCAAGGCACTGCACACCTGCAGAGATCGAAGTGATCCCCGCCTCAGAAGCGTAGGCCTTCACTACTGGTGTCAACAGTTCCAACAGCAGGTAGTAGTGCTGTTTGGCTTGGCCCTCCGAAACGTCTACGAGATCTGCGTAACGAGCACACTCCATCAAAAGGCTCAGCGAACCCTCCACAAAGGCCTTTTGCTGGAACAACATGCGGCGGACATCGGGATGATTGATAATCAGCGTCTGGCCACCGGTGCGATCCTTTTCTTCCAATCGTCTTCCCTGTGGACGCTCTTTGCAATATTGAAGCGCGGCATAGTAGGCGGCGGTAGCTGTACCAGTCGCCGATAGACCAACACCGATCCTGGCCTCATTCATCATCTGAAACATGTAAGCGAGGCCATTGTGAGGAGCGCCTACCAAATAGCCATAGCAGTCGTCCTTTTCCCCCATGATAAGGTGAGTGGTGGCATAGGCACTTTGCCCCATTTTGTGAAAGACACCCGCTGTTGTGACATCATTGGAGGCCAGACTGCCCTCCTCCAGGCGATGCTTTGGGACAACAAAGAGAGAGATCCCTTTGGTCCCCTGGGGGGCGCCCTCGATACGCGCCAACATGAGGTGAATCACATTGCCCACTTGGTCATGATCCCCTCCCGAGATAAAGATTTTCTGTCCCTTGATCCGATAAGTACCGTCGGGCTGGGGCTGAGCGCTGGTTTCAATGTAGGAAAGTGCGCTACCCGCCTGGGGCTCCGTCAGCGCCATGGTCCCCTGCCAGTCACCCGATAGCATCTTTGGCAAGTAGGTAGATTTCAACTCCTCTGAGCCAAAGGAATCGATAAGCCGTGCCGCACCACCTGTCAAATGGGCGTAACCGGTGATGGCATTGTTGGCTGCCTCCCACAAAAACTTCATGCTCATATTGAGCAGTATCGGCATCTGCAGCCCACCTACTTCTCGGCTGCAGAGTGTGCCAATCCAACCACCCTCCCCAATCGCTCTAAGGAAGTCGCCCACCTCTTTTGGCACGGTGACCTCACCTTTCTCGTAGTGAACTCCTTGCTTGTCCATTTCCGAGAAAACAGGGAAAAGATATTTGTCAGCGATTTGCTCCGAAGTTTCCAAAAGCATCTCTATCGTATCGCGATTGTACTCCTCAAAGGCGGGGTAATCAGAAAGCTCTTGTGCCTTGTGAACGTCAAAAAGCAAGAACCTGAGGTTGGCCATACTGGCGTAAGCATTGGACATGGGGTTGGGGGTCAATAGGTTTCAAACATCTGCCGGGCTGCATTTGGGAAGATAATGGATGATGCTCAAAGTGAGCCGGAAGGGATCTGATTATTCTTCGGCGTACCGACGGCGTGTGATCACTTTTTGGAATTGGCGGTCCATCACCAAACGAGCTAGCGAAGGAGCGATTTGGTCCGGTGCTTCGAGCTCCAATAGGGTCTTCACCGATTGCTCCGGCACATCTATTCGATAGAGCGCATTGAGCAGTGCACCGAAATCCTCGTCCAACATGCGGCTTATCTCAGAAGTCAACCAAGCCAACAGCCGATCGGCCGTATAATCCTGGCGGTCATCAAAATTACTTTCGACGGGAAGGTCCTTTTTGATAAGTTGAAGACTGTCTTCAATGATGGATTCGTCCATTTTTTTTACCGACCTATGAGAGCTCCACGAAATTACTTCGTTCTGATTATCCTTCTGACTGGCGTCCTTTGCCAGGCCCAACCCACAAGTGAGTCGGAGGTCATGGCCGTGGTCCAAAGTATATTCACCGGGATGGCCTCAAATAATGGTGAGATGGTACGTCAGGCCTTCACCACTGATGCTAAAATGTACACGATTGTGGTAGATGATGCCGGCAAAGTACAGAAGCGCGAGGGCTCCCTGGAGCAGTTCATCCAACGGGTAAGTCAAGAAAAAGAGCAGCCCTACAGCGAACCCATTTGGAATGAAAAGGTCCAAATTGATAGACAGTTGGCTTCCGTATGGGTAGATTATGCCTTCTACATCGGCAATTCCTTCCATCATTGTGGAGTAGACGCCTTCCATCTGATGAAGACAGAAGGTGGCTGGCAGGTCTTCCATATTGTGGATACCAGGAGGACCGAAGGTTGCACCGTCCCAGAAAAGGTCCAGGCGCTATATCGGTAGAAACTACTGCTCTGATTCGGCGGATTTTTCATCTTCATCCGCACCCTTCGTCTCTTTAGAATTTGGTTCGTCTTGTGCCGGTTCAGCCTTGTAGACCAGGAGGTCTGGCAGGTCTTTTGAGATGATGTTATACCAATTGACCAGCTTCTTGATATCCGAGACGTACACCTTGCTATCATCGTAGTTGGGCAGGATATGCTTGAGAAAGGATTTGAGCTCGTCCGAGTCACTGGCACCTGACAGGCCTGTATCACCATCGAATTCCTCGTGGATCTTCTTCATGACTGACTCCAACGGCGTAGATCCATCCCCATCTGTCGTATATATCGATATGTCAGAGAGCACTGATACCTTGGTCCGCATACCGGCGATGAACTTCTTCTTTCCCTCGTCCAGAGCTTCCAGGATTACGCCATTTCGCGTGGGCGAAATCACTTTGAACAATCCCCCTTTTCCACTGACAGAGGCCAAGTCGCTGAATTCCATATAGATTGCTGATGTTTTTTTGACCTCGCAAAACTAAATGAGACCCGCGATCTATTCGCAGCGTGCCGCTACTGATTTTCTATTTCAAGGCATAAAAAAATGCTGCGATGATATCGCAGCACTTTTCGAACATTTTACTACTTAGTTTAGATTTTAATAACGGTTTAACCTCGCGCCTTCCAAATCTTGGACTGCAAGCCGTCGGTATCAGGCGCAATGGACGTTTCTTTCAACAGGATGAGACTTTGGACATAGTAATCCATAGCTTGAACATTGTCTCCTTTTGCCAGGTAGTAGTCCCCCATCAGCTCGAGATTGAACGGCGTCTCTTTGACCTGAATCGACGCGTCAATCCACTCTTTTGCTTCATCGAGTGCTACATTCCTTTCCAGCACCATCTGAGCAGATTTGGCAAAAACTTTCCAGTTGTTGTCGTAGTTTGTTGCCACTGCCTCCCGGGCTTCTTTGATGACCTTGTCTTTACTATCAAGATCGATACTTGTTGCAGATACGCCATATACGGTTGCCAACAAGGCGACCGCGAATAGGCCTCTTTTGATGTACATCATAATTTTGAGTTTTGACTTTGACCTACCCATAACAAACCTAAGCCCAAAATAGTTAAATAATTGATAGTCAATACTTTATGTAAATTGAGAAGCTCGTACACTGTACAAAATCGAGACAAAATCGCCCTCTCCCGTACAGTATAACCTTTCGTGCAAAATGCCGTTAGAGGGGACTCTTTACAGCACTATGAGCCAAAAGAGGCCTACTGACACTCAATGACACCGTATGACATGATAAGACAACTCGTCAAGGTTTTGGACGTATAAAGAGGATTAGCGTCTTGCAAGGTTGAGCCATATCGCAAAGGGCTCTCTTCAACACTTTCCTACAAAAAGGCGTGACGTCCCGGGCTTTTGTACAAACGATTTTTCCTGGTCTTGATCAGACGTGGTAGAAAAATACTGGTGAGCATAGCGCCCATTACGAGAAGAAAAAGTTGGAAAAGCTTCATATTGGCGGATTTCTTGAGAGAATTGATCAACTCAAAGAAACGCCATTTCTTCCTTCAAAAAAATACCCAGTTTGCGGTAATTTCTAACAAACACGCAGCACTCGAAAAGCACTGACCTAACAAGCTTATTGAGCAGCGGTAGAGAATTTCTTTACCTGAGGGTTGGTCCGAAGCAATCGCTCGAAAATCTCCAGCATATCATCAAAATCCCAGGGCTTGGTGACAAATTCATGGATACCAAAGCTACCAACGGCCTCGTCGAGCTCGTGTCTTTTGATGAATCCACTGAGAATCATTCGCTTGATGTTGGGGTCGTAGTCGTACACCTGACGCAATAGATCTGTACCTACCATATCGGGCATGCGGTGATCGGTGACCACCAAATCAATCTTATTACTCTTAACAATTTCCAAAGCAGGATCTGGCCCGTCAGCGGTCATGACATTGTAAAGGCGGCGAAATGCTGACTTAAAGCCACGTAGATTCGGGGCTTCGTCGTCCACATACAGGATGGTAAACTCCCTTTTCTTCTTTCCTGAGGCTCCTGACATTGATATTCTTTCTTTCTAAACGGTGGTGCAGACGATGCAGCGCATACGACTGGCTAGTAATTGCGAATATCTTTGGAATTATTCAATATCGGCAATAAACGTTCCCGAAATTAGGTAAATGCCGTTTGATTTAGCTTAACTATGTAGTCAACGATGTCCTGACCCTCACCCGAAACCGTGGAAGAAAGGAAAATGGGAGGTAATGATTCCCATTCGCGGAGCATGGATTTTTTGTAGTGGGCCACGTTGGCCTGGGTCTGATTTTTGGATTGCTTGTCCACTTTCGTGAATACCATGGCGAAAGGTATCCCATGGCTGCCTAGCCAGCTCATGAACTCCAAGTCGATCTTTTGCGGAGGGTGTCTGGAGTCAAGCAGCACAAATACGGAAACCAAATTACTCCGCTCCAACAGGTAGTGATCAATCATTTTCTTCCATCGTGCCTTGTCCGTTTTGCTCACCTGTGCCCAACCATAACCTGGTAAGTCGACCAAATACCATTTGGCGTCGATGAGAAAATGATTGATCAATTGGGTTTTACCTGGCCTGCCAGAGGTCTTGGCCAGCTTCTTATTGTTCGTCAATAAGTTGATCAGAGAAGATTTGCCGACGTTAGACCGTCCGATGAAAGCATATTCAGGCAATTTCGTTTTGGGGCATTCTGATTCTTTGGAGCTACTTTTTTCAAACAGGGCCGTCTTGATCCGGGACATGCCGCAAAAGTAATGTACTTCAGGGCTCCCAAATGACCCGCACAAAAGCAGAGAGCCGGTCTTCTTCTCTGCTGACCGGGATACCGGTCACAATACCTATGAGGAACGCCTCGCTAATCTCCAAACGCATTTGGGGCCTTAAGACCATGTCGAAATCCCCATCGGCGATGATTTTGTTCAGCTCTACCCCTAGGAAATTCCGCGATTGCGAAAGCATCACATGAAAGTTACTATTGATCTCATAGGCAAACTCCGTATGGTCACTGCCGTTTTCGATCAGCCACTGCGGGCCAGTATATACCAAGGTATGGAATAGATTACCCCATCGCTTCGCTGCCACAAAAAAGGGATTGAAGAGGTTGCCAGTGACCAGGGGATCTCCAAAGTCATTGAAATCGGAGATCTCCAACTCGTTGAGGTATCCCAATGCCAGTGAGGTAGCACTACTCTTGTCGACCCAAAAAGACCACTGGGCTGCCAGCTTCAAGCTTTCAATGGTATTGGCCGGTACCGAATCCTGCGAAATACCATCCTGGCGAGAATAAAGAAGAAAGGGCACCTCGACCTCAAATCCGAGTCGATCTACGGGCGCAAACTCATATTCCACAAAGGCCTCATACTCATCAAAAGAGGTCTTATCAGTGAGACCAAGTCCAACGTTCCATTCCTTTTCGCCTTTGCGTGCTCCTAGATCACGAATCAGGTCAATGTAGAGCGGTTCGGCGTGCAGTACTTTGTTCGGAAGCTTCTCTCCCTCCTGATGACGGATGTAAATACTATCATTTTGCT